>JBOGHY010000211.1:0-5464 GCA_050742375.1 Acidimicrobiales bacterium
CCGGCAGCCCGCCGTGCAGGAACAGCTCAGCCAGCGCCTCGCCAACCGCGGGCGCGTACTCGGCCGGCTTCCACACCACCGTGTTGCCGCACAACAGCGCCGGCACGATGTACCACGACGGCACAGCCACCGGGAAGTTGCCGGCGGTGACGATCGCCGCCACGCCCACCGGCACGCGGAACGTGAACAGCTGCTTTTCGGGCATCTCCGACGGCACGGTCTGGCCGTACAGCCGCCGCCCCTCGGACACGAAGAAGTTGCACGTGTCGACGATCTCCTGCACCTCGCCGAGCGACTCGGCGTAGGGCTTTCCGACCTCACGGGTCACGAGGCGGGCGAGCGCCTCCTTGTTCTGCTCGACGATCCGGC
This sequence comes from Acidimicrobiales bacterium, assembly GCA_050742375.1. Lineage (GTDB taxonomy): Bacteria > Actinomycetota > Acidimicrobiia > Acidimicrobiales > Bog-793 > JAKATT01. The sequence continues at coordinate 370 of JBOGHY010000211.1, forward strand.
CGATCTCGGCAATGACACGGCCGCGCACCGGCGCCGGCACCCTCGCCCATCCCGGTTGGGCTCGCTTTGCGGTCCGGAGCGCCTCGGTGAAGGTCTCGGCCGAGCCGAGAGCGACCTCGGCGACGACCTCGGAAAGGCGCGCCGGGTTGGTCGAGGCCATCGTGCCGCCGCTGTCGTCGTCGGTCATCTTCGCGCCGATCACTGACGAGCACGAACGGGGCCTCAGGGCGCCACCTCGGTGCGAGCGAGGACCGCCTCGAGCGCTTCGAGGCACGAGGCGACCTCCTCGGAGGTCACCGAGAGCGCCGGCCGGAAGCGGATGGAGCGCTCCCCGCAGGCAAGGGCGAGCAGGCGCTCCTCCGAGCGGAGCCGACCGAGCACCTCGTCGCGCACGCGAGCAGACGGCACGTCGATCGCCGCGAGAAGCCCCCGCCCGCGGGGGTTGGTGACAAAGAGGTGCGCCGAGCTGACCGCCTGCAGGCCCGCCAGCAGCTCTGCGCCCCGCACGCTGGCATTGTCCATGGCACGGGTCGCCTCGACGAGCTCGAGAAGCCGAGTCGAACGCGCCATGTCGACGAGGTTGCCACCCCAGGTCGAGTTGATCCGCCCCGGCACCTTGAAGACGTTCTCTCTGACCTCGTCGACCCGGCGACCGCCCATGATGCCGCCGAGCTGGACCTTCTTGCCGAAAGAGACCACGTCGGGCTCGAGGCCGAGCTGCTGGTAGCACCAAGGCGTGCCCGTAACGCCGGCGCCGGTCTGCACCTCGTCGGCGATGAAAAGGGCGTCGTGACGCCGGCAGAGAGCCTGCATCGCCTGGAGGAACTCGGCTCTCAGATGGCGGTCGCCTCCCTCGGCCTGGATGGGCTCGAAGATGAAGCAGCAGATGTCGTCCGGGCTCCCTTCGAAAGCCGCCTCGGCTTCCAAAATGGCCGCCTCCTCGGAGGCCTCCACGGCGGCGAGGTTCTCCTCGAGCGGGAAGATGACCGCCGGAGAGGCGATCCTCGGCCAGTCGAACTTCGGGAAGCGGTCCACCTTTTTCGGGTCGGTGTTGGTGAGCGACATCGTGTAGCCGCTGCGCCCGTGGAAGGCGTGGCGAAGGTGGAGCACCTTCGTACCGAGCCCGGCGGGCAGCCCGGCCGCCTCGTTGCGCCGCGACTTCCAGTCGAAGGCCACCTTGAGGGCGTTCTCGACGGCGGCGGCACCCCCCTCGATGAAGAAGAGGTGCGGCAGGTCCGGGTCGCCGAGCACCCGGGCGAAGGTCTCGGCGAACTCGGCGAGGGTGGTCGTCGCCACGTCCGAGTTGGCCGGCTTGTTGACCGCGAGGCGGCCGAGCTCATCCACGAAAGCGGCGTCGTCGGCGAGGCCGGAGGGGTTGATGCCGAGGGGCGAGGAGGCGAAGAAGGTGTAGAAGTCGAGGTACTCGGTGCCGTCGCGGGCGTCGACGAGGTACGAGCCGTGGCTCTTTGCGCCGTCGAGGACGAGCGGGAAGCCGTCCACGAGGAGGTGGCGGCGGAGCGCCTCGTGCACCTCGCCTGGTGCGATGCGGCCCGGCGGCGAGGATGCACGGTCTGTTCGACCACGCTGTCGGGGCGATGCTGGCATGACAGCGAGCCTACCGTCGGGCTCGGGTCGCCCCCGGCCCGGTACGCTTTGGCTGCCCCAAAGCCGGAGGACCCAGTGAGCTTCGACCTGCACGCCGTTTTGGACGCCCGACGCGGTGAGAATTTCAGACTGCACCAGGAGTATCTCAACCCTCAGCTCGCCAAGGTGCTGAGGACGGTCGGCTTCGACCGGTTCTACGAGCGGGGAGAAGGCTGCTACCTCTACGACCGAGACGGCGCCAGGTACCTCGACTTCCTCTCGGGCTTCGGCGTCTACGCGCTCGGGCGCTCTCATCCTGTGGTGAAAAAGGCGCTCCAGGACGCCCTCGAGCTCGACCTGCCAAACCTCGTCCAGATGGACTGCGCTCTTTTGCCCGGCGTGCTCGCCGAGTCCCTCGTCGCCCGCAGCCACGGGGGCATCGGGCGCTGCTTCTTCTCGAACTCGGGCGCCGAGGCGATCGAGTGCGCAATCAAGTTCTCGAGGTACTTCACGCGCCGCCCTCGCATCCTCTACGCCGAGCATGCCTTCCACGGCCTCACGAACGGCGCCCTGTCCCTGAACGGCGGGAAGGAATTCCGCGAGGGGTTCGGGCCGCTCCTGCCCGACACGGCCTCGGTCCCCTTCGGCGACCTCGATGCGCTCGAAACCGAGCTCACAAAGGGCGACGTGGCCGCCTTCGTCGTGGAGCTCATCCAAGGCAAGGGCGTATATCTCGCCCCCGAGGAGTACTGGTCCGGTGTGCAGGAGCTCTGTCGGCGGCACGGGACCGTCTTCGTCGACGACGAGGTCCAGACCGGCCTCGGCCGCACCGGGCGGCTCTGGGCCTACGAGCACTACGGCCTTCGTCCCGACATCATCACCGTGTCGAAGGCGCTCTCGGGCGGTTACGTCCCGGTGGGAGCCACGCTTTGCACCCCGGAGATATTCGCGTCCGTCTACTCGAAGATGGAGCGGGCCATGGCCCACTCGAGCACCTTCGGGCGGAACCAGCTCGCCATGGTGGCGGGCCTCGCCGCTTTGCAGGCCATCGACGACGAGGACATCGTCGACCGGGCGCGGCGCACCGGCGAAGCCTTCGACAAGGCGCTCGCCCCGCTCGTCGAGCGCTACGAGCTGTTCAAGGAGGTCCGTGGCAAGGGCCTCATGATCGGCCTCGTCTTCGGGGAACCGAGCTCGCTACGCGTGCGATCGCGCTGGAAGATGATGGAGGGAGCCCGCCGGGGCCTCTTCTCGCAGCTCATAGTCGGACCGCTGTTCAGCCGGCACCGCATCCTGACCCAGGTCGCAGCCGACGGCGTCAACATCGTGAAGCTGCTCCCTCCTCTCGTCTGCGGCCAGGACGAGGTCGACTACTTCTGTGAGGCGCTCGACGACGTGCTCGCCGACGCCCACAGCGGCTCGTCGCTCATGGTCGAGTTCGGCAAGAACCTTGCCAAGAGCGCCCTTCAGCGCGAACGGGTGTGAGCGGCGGCAGCGCCTGCGGCTTCGAGCTCCAGCGGGGGGATCGGGTCCTCGTCACGGGGGCGGCCGGCTTCATCGGCTCGGCGGTGACGCGGGCGCTGTTGGAACGGGGAGCCGAGGTGGCTGCGATGGCGGAGCCGGCGGCATATACCGCCAATCTCGACGGGCTCGACGTCGAGGTCCTGAGGGCCGACGTACGGGATCCCGACACCCTCCGCAAGGCGGTCGCGGGCAGCCGCTTCGTCGTGCACGCGGCGGCGCTCTACCGCTTCTGGGCACGGCGGGCCGAGGACTTCTACGACGTGAACGTCGCCGGCACCCTGAACGTCCTCGCCGCCGCCGCCGCCGCCGGCTGTGAGCGCGTCTGCTACACGAGCACCGTCGGCACGATCGGCCTCGAGGGCACGGCGAGCGGCGTCCCGGCGGCGGAGTCGTCCTACGCCCGCATCGCCCATCTCTTCGGCCATTACAAGGCCTCGAAGTACGTCGCCGAGCACGAGGTGCTGCGCCGGGCGGCCGAGGGCCTCGCGGTCGTCCTCGTGCAGCCCACCTTGCCAGTCGGTCCCCGCGACCGCGCCCCGACGCCGACCGGACGCATCGTCGTCGACTTCCTGAACGGCAGGCTCCCGGCCTTCGTCGACACGTCGCTCAACGTCGTCGACGTTGACGACCTGGCGACCGGGCACCTGCTCGCCCTCGAACGAGGTGCCCAGGGCCGCAGCTACATCCTGGGCGGCGAGAACCTCTCCTTTCGCGCCATCCTCGATGTCCTCGCGCAAGAGACCTGCCTGCCGAGAGCCAGGTTCCGCCTGCCGCCGGGCTTGGCGCTCGGGGTGGCGCGGGCCTCCGAGCTCGTCGAGGGCCGCCTGCTTCGACGGGCGCCGAGCGTGCCCCTCGAGGCGGCGCTCATGGCGACGACCAAGATGATCTACACAGACGCCCGCGCCCGCGCCGAGCTCGGCTACAGCTCCCGCCCGGCGCGCCAGGCTCTTTCACGATCGGCGCGATGGTTCGCCGAGAACGGCTACGTGGCGCACCGGCGCCTCGCCCGGATCACATGGCCCGACGCCGCTCGCCCCGCCTAGCCCCGAGACCGGGCCTCGCCGTCATGGGTTTTGTGGTGGCGCTCTGCCTGGCGGCTGCCGGCTGCAGCTCCGCCGCCGCCGGCTCCACTACCTCGACGGCGCCCGTCGGCTCGAGGGGCTCCGCCACGTCCACCACCTCCACGAGCACAACGACGACGACGACGCTTCCCCTGCCCGTCGGCGTCTTCGGCACCAACACCGGGGGAAGTGACTCGTTCCTCGGGCGGGCCGAGCGGGTGAAGGTGGTGGCGGTACCCGAGGGGCTTTCGTCCGTGCCGTTCCCGGCGGCCGGCACAGCCGCCTACCACGAGGTCGAGCGCCTCGGCTTCCGCCGCTTCGGATCCGGTCCGGACCTGCTTCTGATCGGCGGGGTCGACAGCTCGATGACGTCGTGGGACCCGACCTTTTTGTCCCTCCTTGCAAAGCACTACCGCGTCACCCTCATCGACCTGCCGGGCACGGGCTACTCCTCGCCGGTGGGATCGGTGCCGTCGCTCGCCGGCGTCGCCGACCTTGTCGCCGGGCTCATCTGGTCGCTCCAGCTAGTCACCCCGGACGTCCTGGGCTGGGGGCTCGGAGGCGACGTCGCCCTGGCGCTCGCCGCCCGCCACCCGAGGTCGATCTCGTCGCTCGTACTCGTCGAGACGCCGGACCTCGGGCCTTCCGAGGTGCTGGCGGCGCCGGAGGTGCGGCGGTTGCTGGCGGCGAGCTGGGCCAACCCGGTGTCGCTCTCTCGGCTCTACTTCTCGGCCCGCTACACGGTCGCTCGGGACTCCTTCCTCACCGGCATCGCCGACGTGCTGCCCGACTCGCTCACAGCACAGGGCCGGGCCGTCCTCTTCGGCCTGCAGCGCCAGGCCGCCGAGCCGGGCGCCGCCGACCTGCTCAAAAGGCTGAGGGCGCCGGTGCTGCTCGTAGTGGGCGATCGCGACCGAGTCGTGCCT
>JBOGHY010000212.1:0-12988 GCA_050742375.1 Acidimicrobiales bacterium
GTCGGCGCGAGTGGTCCGCCGCAGCTCGTGCAGAACCGGTCGTTGTCGAGGTTCTCAGCTCCACAGGCCGGACAGCGCATCGTCTCTTGCTACCTCAGGTGGCGGGGGCAGGCTCGAACTTTACTGAGCCGGCGCCCTCGACAAGGGGACGGCAGCCGAGGCGCTCGCCGATCGCGCGTGCCTCGTCAACGGCGGCTCTGGCGGCCTCGGCCGCCGAGGAGTCGCCTGCCTGGGCTAGGAAGGCGGCCTGGTCGAGGAGGCCGTGGGCGAGATGGTAGGGGCTGCCGACCGCGCGGAGGGCCTCGACGGCAGCGGCGAGCGGACCGGCCGCCGTTGCGACGGAGCCGGCCTCGGTGGCGGCGAGGGCGAGGGCGAGTAGACGCTCCGCCCGGAGCAGCGGCGGGAGGTGACCGGGGCGATGGGCGCCGAGGACGGAGAGGAGCTCCGCCGTCGCCTCGGAGTCGCCGAGGTGGCGTGCGAGACGGGCGGCGAGCGGCCAGGCCCAGCAGACAGCCTCGTGGCCGATCCAGACCGCAGGAGCCTGGCGGACGGCGTCCATCGCATGTCCGAGCGCCTCTTTGGGGTTCCCGAGGGAGGCCTGCGTCTGGCCGCGGGCGAGACCGAAGTTGGCCGTGCCCTGCCTGTCCTCGCTTGGAGGTGCGTGGTCGAGCAGAGCCCTCGCCGCCTCGGGCCTGCCTTCGAGCGCCGCCAGAAAAGCACGGCACTCCCAGCCGAAAGCGTCTCTGCCGGTCCATTCGCCGTCAGAGCTCGCCACGCGCCTTGCCTCGTCCCACTCTCCGAGGTCCAAGAGGGCGAAGACAAGGTTTCCCGTGGCGCTCTCGAGGTACCGCGCGTTGCCGACCCTGCGCGCCTTCTCCGCCGAGGTCGCCGCCGCCTCGCGAGCGCCGGCGGGGTCGCTCGCCCGGATCGTTGAGGAGAGGTTGAGGAGCGCCCTGCTCGCCTCGGAGGCGTCGCCGGCGATCTCGGCCAGTCGAACGGCTTCGCGCATGAAAGAGACGGCCTCCGCCGTCCTGTTGGCGAAGGCGAGCGCCACGCCCCGGGTGTTGAGCAGCTTGGCCAGCAGTCCCTCGTCGACCCCGATCTCCTGGCCCATCACGAGGGCCTCGGAGGCGAGGCGGTCTGCCTCGGGGCTGCCGGCGAAGATCTCGACACGTGCCAGATGTCCGAGAGCAAGGACGGTGTCGCCGTCCGGCTCGGGCCGGAGCACCTCGAGCGCCTCGCTGAGGGCGGTCCGTGCCTCGCTCAGCCGCCCCGCCGTCAAGAGCGCCTCGGCACCGATGGCGCGCGCCCGTGCAGCTCCACGGACCTCGCCTCCGGCGCCGTAGGCAATCCGGGCGGCCTCGGCGCCGACCTGAGCGCGGTCCTCGTCGCCGGCGGTCACGGCCGCCCGGGCTCCTCGCTCGAAGAGCTGCGCCGCCCGTAGTGCCCCACCGCCAGCGCCCACGTCGGAGCCGGGCACGCCGGCGGCACGATCGGCTGCCAGCTGGGCCGCTTCCGAGTAGCACGCCGCCGCCTGGGATGGAGCGCCGGCCCGCTCGGCACGCTCGGCGGCACGCACGAGCATCGAGAGCGCCTCCTCGCGGATGGTGGCCGAGTCGGGCTCCTCGGGCCCGGCGTCGAGGGCGTCTGTGTAGTGGCGGGCGATCACTTCGGCGATCTCCTCACCGTCGTTGGCGAAGGTGTCGCGCAGGTAGGAGGCGACGGCGAGATGGCGGGCCCTGCGCTCCCTTCGCGAGAGCGTCTCGTAGGCGACCTGGCGGAGCATCTCCTGTGCGAAACGGTAGTCACCTATTTGCGGCGAGAGCGGGTCCGCCGCGACCTCGAGCACGTTGCGGCGGACCAGCTCGGCAACCCCCGCCGCCACCTCGCCCGGCTCGCGACCCGAGACGGAGACGAGGGCTTCGGCCGGGAAGCTCGAGCCGAGCACGGCGGCGAAGCCGACGAGGCTCCGCGTCGGGGGGTCGAGGGCATCCAGGCGAGAGGCGAGGAGGGCGTGAAGGCTGTCTGGGACGGCGAGCTCGCCGAGATCGCCGGCGAGGCGGTAGGCGCCGCCGGACTCGATGACCGAGCCGGAGTCGATGAGGCTGCGAACGGTCTCGACGGCGAACAGGGGGATGCCCTGCGCCCGGGCCGTCACGGCCGCCCGGGCCGCCTCGGGCATGCCCGGCAAGAGGGCGTCGATCAGGGACTCCATCGAGGAGTGGTCGAGGGGGTCGAGGCTGAGGGTCGACCGATTGCGGCCCACTCCGAAGCCGGCCCGTTGTTCCTGGAGCTCGGGGCGGGAGAACACGAGGACGAAGACGGGAAGCTCCCTTGTCCAGTCGATGAGGTGGTCGAGGAAGCCGAGCAGGTCGACGTCGGCGTTCTGAGCGTCTTCGACGAGAAGGATCACGGGAGCCACCACCGCCATCCGCTCGAAGAAGAGGCGCCAGCCGGCGAAGAGCTCCTCTCGGGGAAGGTTCTGGCGGCCCGAGCCGTAGGCAAGTCCGAGAAGTCGTGCCAGGCGCACGCCGACGTAGTCGCGCTCCTCGTCGCCCACGAGGCGGACGAGTCCTTCTGAGAGCTTCTTCGAGGCGGCCTCGACGCTGTCGCTCTCGGCGATGCCGAGCCGTTGGCGGACGATCTCCGCCAGCGCCCAGAACGACACCCCCTCGCCGTAGGACAGGCAGCGCCCGCGGTGCCATAGCACCGTGTCGACGAGCCCGTCGACGTACCTCTCGAATTCCCAGCCGAGGCGGGACTTGCCCACCCCCGGGGCACCCGAGAGGACCACGAGGCGAGGAGCGCGCCGTTCCACGGTCGAATGGAAGAGGTCCTTCAAGGTCCGAAGCTCGGTGTCGCGACCGACGAGGGGCGCCTCGAGGGCGTCCGAGCGAAGGCGCCCGCCGACTCCGGAGAGGACTCTCGTCGCCCTGAAGAGATGCTCCGGCTCGGTCTTGCCCTTCAGCTCTTGGAGGCCCCCGTCCTCGAAGGAGATGGCCCGCTCGGACAGGTGCTTGGTTGTCGAGTCGACGAAGCAGCCGCCGCGGGGGGCTGCCGCCTGGATCCGGGCGGCAGTGTTGACCCGGTCGCCTATTACGAGCCCTTCCTCTGGGGTCTCGGTCGTGGCAGCCGTGCCGGTGGCGACCCCGACCCGGCAGTCGAGCTCGACGCCCGCTGAAGATCCGTACACCGGGACGGCTGAGACGAGCTCGAGGCCCGCACGCACGGCGCGCTCGGCGTCGTCCTCGTTCGTCACGGGGGCGCCCCAGACGGCCATGACGGCATCGCCGATGAACTTCTCGACGACTCCTCCGTAGCGGCCGACGATGGCGCGGGCGAGCTCGAAGTACCCCGACAGAAGCTCTCTCACCTCCTCTGGGTCGCGCGACTCGCTGAGGGCCGTATAGCCGACGAGGTCACAGAAGAGCACCGAGACGTGGCGCACCTCGGCGGGGGCAGGCCCGATCGTCTCTGGCCGGGCACCCGCCGGGCGCTCCGCCGGTGAGGCGCCGGGCGCACTGCCGTCCAGGGACGTGGCGGGCGCGCCGCACTCGCCGCAGAAGCGGTCCGAAGGCTCGAGGGCGGCCCCGCAGGCCTGGCAGGCCGGGGCGAGCACCGAGCCGCAGCTGGTGCAGAACGACTTGGAGCCGAGGTTCTCGACTCCGCAGGTGGGACAGGCCACGCTCACCTCCCCGGTCGCTACAGGCTACGCCGGAGCAGGGCCGGCGTCGCCTTCGGCTAGGGAGCGCTCGAGGAGGAGGGCGATGTCGCTGACCGAGACCTCCTCGTCGCGCTGGCGCTCCTTCACGGCGTCGTCCAGCATGATGAGGCAGTACGGGCACGCCGTCGAGACGACGTCGGCGCCCGTCCCGAGAGCCTCGTCCATGCGTTCCAGGTTGACACGCTTTCCGATGCGCTCCTCGAGCCACATCCGCGCCCCGCCCGCCCCGCAGCAGAAGCCGCGCTCCCGGCAGCGGTGCATCTCTATGGTCTGCACGCCGGGCACGGCCTCGATCACCTTGCGGGGCGGGTCATAGATACGGTTGTGGCGCCCGAGGTAACAGGGGTCGTGGTAGGTGACCTTCGCATCGAGACGCTCTGGGGTGAGCCGGCCCTCGGCGACGAGGCGGGCGAGGAGCTGGGTGTGGTGGACCACCTCGAAGCTGCCACCGAGGGCCGGGTACTCGTTGGCGAGAGAGTTGAAGCAGTGAGGGCAGGAGGCGACGATCTTTTTCGCCCGCGCCGAGGAGAGGGTCTCGACGTTCTGGGCCGCCTGGGTCTGGAAGAGGTACTCGTTGCCGAGGCGCCGGGCGGGGTCGCCCGTGCAGGACTCGCCTGGCCCGAGGACGGCGAAGCTCACGCCGGCGCGGTGAAGTAGGCGGGCGATCGACTGGGTCGTCTTCCTCGCCCGTTCGTCGAGGGCTCCGGCGCAGCCCACCCAGAAGAGGTACTCGGTCCCCGGGTCGATCTCACCCTCCACGGCGGGCACCTCGAAGTCGAGAGCCTTCGTCCACTCGAGGCGCTGGGCCTGGCCGAGACCCCACGGGTCGCCCCGGTTCTCGATGTTGCGCAGCATCGTGCCCGCCTCGGAGGGAAAGCGCGACTCGATCAGCACCTCGTAGCGGCGCATGTCGACGATGGCGTCGACGTGCTCGATGTCGACAGGGCACTGCTCGACGCACGCCCCGCAGGTGGTGCACGACCAGAGGACGTCGGGCTCGATCACGCCCGGCACGAGGGTCGGGCTCTCCGCCTCGTCCGCCGCAGGGCCCGGCTCGCCGGAGGGACCATTCCCCCCCAAGAGGCGCTTCCGGCTCCTGAAGAGCTCGTCGCGCAGATCCATGATCACGAGCTTCGGAGAGAGGGGCTTTCCCGTGTTCCAGGCGGGGCACTCGCTCTGGCAGCGGCCGCACTCGGTGCAGGTGACAAGGTCGAGGAGCTGCTTCCAGGAGAAGTGCTCGATGCGGCCCGCTCCGAAGACGGTGTCCTCTTCCAGGTTCTCGACGTCCATGCTCGGCGTGGTGTCGAGGCTGCCGAGGGCACGGGGTTGACGGGAGAAGGCGACGTTGAAGGGGGCCGTGACGATGTGGAGGTGCTTCGAGTACACGAGGAAGACGGCGAAGGCCATGATGACTGCGATGTTGAGGTCGATGAACACCGTCTCGGCGACGCGAGCTCCCGAGACGCTCATCGTCCCGAAGAGGGCACCGACGGCGTGGCTGGCAAAGGCCCAGCGCGTATAGGGGAAGTCTCCCTTCACCCTTGTCTGGGCGCCTCGGTAGAGGAGCAACGTGATCATCACGAGGGCGATCATCAAAAGAGTGGCCCACGCCGCGGCCGTGTGAGAGCCGTAGAAGCGGCTCCTGCGCTCGATTCGCTCCGGGGCGTTCACGAGCCGTATGACCGAGAAGACGATGAGGGCGACGAGCACCGCCACGGCGAAGAAGTCCTCGATGAAGCCGACGAAGGGGTTCGTCCCGATGCCGGGGATGTGGAAGTTCACCTGGAAGATGTCGCCGTACACCTCGATGATCGTGAGCATCAGGACCGTGAAGCCCCAGAAGGTGAAGGCGTGTGCAAGTCCCGGGACGGTCCAGCGGAGGAGCCTCCGCTGTCCGCCGACCTCGGCCACCTCTCGCTTCGCCCGCCGCGCCCAGCTCCGCAGTCGCTCCGGCGCCGGCTTGCCCGAGCGCACCAGGCGAGAGAGGAACCAGAGGCGTTGGCCGGCGACGGCGAGCGCGACAGCCGTGATGGAAAGTGCGATCGGGTACCGCGTGAGCATGTCGTCTCCTCGGGCCGGCGCCGGCCTACTCGGGCGCCGTCACGGCCCCGAAGTTCTCGAAGTAGCGGCTCGGGGTGGGCCCGCGCTGGTGCTGGTACTTCGAGCCGAGACCGGCGGCCCCGTAGGGAAGTGCCGCCGGCGTGGTCATCCTGAGAAAGCTGATCTGGCCGATCTTCATGCCGGCGTAGACGGTGATGGGGAGGTTGGCGACGTTCGAGAGCTCCAGGGTGAGATAGCCGTCCCAACCGGCGTCGACGAAGCCAGCCGTCGAGTGGATGAGGAGCCCCAGGCGACCGAGGCTCGACTTGCCCTCCAGGCGCCCGACGAGGTCGTCGGGAAGGCGGACCCGCTCGAGAGTCGACCCGAGGACGAACTCCCCCGGGTGCAGGATGAGCGGCTCGGCCTCTACCGCCTCGACTAGCTCGGTCAGCTCCTCCTGGTTCTCCTTCACGTCGATCACCCGCTGGGTGTGGTTGCGGAATACGCGAAAATAGCGATCGACGTGGAGGTCGACCGACGAGGGCTGGACACAGTCCCTGCCGAGGGGGTCGATCCCGATGCGGCCCGCCTCGAGCTCTTCGCGGATGGTCGTGTCGGACAGGATCATCGGGGCCGCACGATACCTCTCCGGAGCCGGCGCCAAAGAGGCCGTGGGGCATCGCGATGATGTCTGCCAGGGCGCTGGACAGGACCACGACGAAGGGACCGAGGCGGCGCCGGGTGCAATAGGCTGGCCCTGCACGCAGGCCGCGTGCCGGGACGAAGGAGAGACAGTGAGCTTCGAGTTCAAGGTGGCCGACCTTTCGCTGGCGGACTTCGGCCGCAGAGAGATCGAGCTGGCGGAGCACGAGATGCCGGGCCTGATGGCGCTGCGGCGCGAGCACGCCGGGAGCCGCCCCCTCGCCGGCGCCAAGGTGAGCGGATCGCTGCACATGACCGTGCAGACGGCTGTCCTGATCGAGACGCTCGTCGAGCTCGGTGCCGAGGTCCGTTGGGTCTCCTGCAACATCTTCTCGACCCAGGACCACGCCGCCGCCGCCGTCGTTGTGGGCCGCAACGGCTCGATCGGCGAACCGGCCGGCGTCCCGGTGTTCGCCTGGAAGGGCGAGAGCCTGGAGGAGTACTGGTGGTGCACCGAGAAGGGGCTTTCGTGGGGGGACGGCACCGGGCCGAACATGATCCTCGACGACGGGGGCGACGCCACGCTCCTTGTCCACAAGGGAGTCGATTACGAGAAGGCGGGCGCGGTGCCCGATCCGGCCGGAGCCGGCTCCGAGGAGCTTGCCGTGGTGCTGTCTTTGCTGCGGCGCTCGCTCGAGGCCGACCCCGGCAAGTGGACGGCGATCGCCAACCACGTACGCGGCGTCACCGAGGAGACGACCACGGGCGTGCACCGGCTCTACCAGATGCACGCGGACGGCGAGCTCCTCTTCCCCGCCATCAACGTCAACGACTCGGTGACGAAGTCGAAGTTCGACAACAAGTACGGCTGCCGGCACTCGCTCATAGACGGCATCAGCCGGGCGACCGACGTCCTCATCGGCGGCAAGGTGGCGCTCGTCTGCGGCTACGGGGACGTCGGCAAGGGCTGCGCCGAGGCGCTCGCTGGCCAGGGGGCTCGGGTGATCGTGACCGAGATCGACCCGATCTGCGCCCTACAGGCAGCCATGGACGGCTTCCAGGTGGCCCGCATCGAGAGCGTCCTTTCTGACGCCGACATCTTCGTGACCGCCACCGGGAACCGCGACATCATCACCGCCGAGCAGATGAGCCGGATGAAGCACCAGGCGATCGTCGGCAACATCGGGCACTTCGACAACGAGATCGACATGGCCGGCCTGGCGGCCTTTCCGGGCGTAGCCCGGGTGAACGTCAAGCCGCAGGTCGACAAGTGGGTCTTCCCCGACGGTCACGCCGTCATCGTGCTCGCCGAGGGGCGGCTTCTGAACCTCGGCTGCGCCACAGGGCACCCGAGCTTCGTCATGTCGAATTCGTTCACGAACCAGGTGATCGCCCAGATCGAGCTTTTCATGAAGGCGGCACAGTACGAGACGGGCGTCTACACGCTGCCGAAGCACCTCGACGAGAAGGTCGCCCGCCTGCACCTCGACGCCCTCGGCGTCGGGCTCACGGCGCTCACTCCGGCCCAGGCCGCCTACATCGGCGTGCCGGTCGAAGGGCCCTACAAGACGGACGCCTACCAGTACTGAGCTCAGAGCTCCCGGCGGCGTCCGGCGCCTCGGGGGCGCCCGACCACCACCGGCCACCGGAGCGCCCGCGGATTGACACCGTCGAGCGGTTGCTGGCGCTGTGCGGTGAGGCTCTCACCGTGCTGCCGCGGGTCGGCACCGGCATCGACAGGAGCCAGATCCGCGAGCTCCTGGCCATGGCTCCCCGCGAGCGGGTCGAAAGCCTCGGCCAGGAGGCGGCCTTTCAGGAGCGCTTGGAGCAGGCTGCCGCCTTTCACCAGCGCTCGGAGGGGCAGGCGCCAACGCCCGCGCCGGACGCACGAGCGGTGTGCCCAGCCCGGACAAAGGGGTGCGCGGGGCGGCACCCTTCCTCCAGTCCGTCGAGGTGCCTGGATACGAGCCTTGGAATTTGACCCGATAAAGACGCTTGCGACCCTTCTTCGCCACGGGGTCAGCTTCGTGGTGATCGGGGGCGTGGCCGGCCGGTTGTGGGGATCGCCGACGGTGACGACGGACGTCGGCGTCTGCTACGACCGCGCCCGGCCGAACCTCGAGGCGCTCGCCTCGGCTCTTCGTGAGCTCGAGGCCCGGCTCCGCGGGGTCGACGAGGATGTGCCCTTCCAGCTCGACGCCGACGCTCTCGCCACCGGGCAGAACTTCACCTTCACGACGCGTTTCGGCCCTCTCGACGTCCTCGGCATGCCGGCTGAGGTGAAGGACTATCACGAGCTGGCGGTCAACTCGAGGCAGTTCGACCTCGGCGACGACGTTGTGGTGGCAGTGTGCGACCTCGACGACCTGATGAGGATGAAGCGGGCGGCGGGACGGGCAAAGGACCGTATCGAGCTCGAGGTTCTCGGGGCGGTGAGCGAGGAGCGCGAGCGCAGGCGCTGAGTCAGGCGGCCGGCTCGGCTGCGATGTCGGGCCCACGCGCCTCGGTGCCGCCTTCGGCAGCCGGCGCCTCGAGGGCTGCGGCGAGCACTTCGTCGATGCTCGAGGCGAGATGGAACGTCATCGCCGCCCTGACGGCCTCGGGCACGTCCTCGAGATCGGGCCCGTTGCGGACGGGCAGGACCACCTCGGTCAGGCCCGCGCGGTGGGCTGCCAAGACCTTTTGCTTCACCCCGCCGATCGGCAGCACGAGGCCCTGGAGCGTCACCTCGCCGGTCATGCCGACATTCGAGCGCACCGGGCGCCCGGTGAGGAGCGACACGAGCGCCGCCGTAATGGTGACACCGGCCGACGGGCCGTCCTTGGGGACCGCCCCGGCCGGCACGTGCACGTGGAAGCGGCGGCCGTCGAGCCCTGCCTCGCCGCCCAGTCCGAGCTCGTCGAGATGAGAGGCGACGTAGCTGAGGGCGATCTCTGCGGACTCCTTCATGACGTCGCCGAGCTGGCCCGTGAGGACGAGCTCTCCCTTGCCCGGAAGGGAGGTCGCTTCGACGTAGAGGACGTCGCCCCCGGTGCCGGTCACGGCGAGGCCCGTGGCGACCCCCGGCACGGCCGTTCGGTCTGCCGACTCGAACCAGAAGCGTGCCCGGCCGAGCCAACCGCGGACGTCGCTGGCATCCACAGACACCGGGCCGGCGACCTCTCCTGCTGCCAGCTTGGTCGCCACCTTGCGGACGAGCCGCCCGAGCTCGCGCTCGAGCGAGCGCACGCCGGCCTCGCGGGTGTAGTCGGCGATCACCAGGCGTACGGCCTCGTCTGTCACCTCGAGCTCGCCGGGCAGCAGCGCGGCGCGCTCGATCTGGCGCGAGAGCAGGTGGTGGCGGGCGATCGCCACCTTCTCGTCCTCGGTGTAGCCGTCGAGACGGATTATCTCCATGCGGTCGGCGAGCGGTCCGGGGATGGTCTCTGTGATGTTGGCCGTTGCGATGAAGAGCACCTTGGACAGGTCCAGCTCGATCTCGAGGTAGTGGTCCCTGAAGGTGTGGTTCTGGGCGGGGTCGAGCACCTCGAGCAGGGCCGAGGATGGGTCGCCGCGGTAGTCCGAGCCGAGCTTGTCGACCTCGTCGAGAAGGATGACAGGGTTCATCGAACCAGCCTCCCTCATGGCTCGCACGATGCGGCCGGGCTGGGCGCCGACGTAGGTGCGCCGGTGGCCCCTGATCTCGGCCTCGTCGCGCACCCCGCCGAGGGCGACCCGGACGAAGCGACGGCCGAGAGCGCGGGCGACGGACTCCCCGAGAGAGGTCTTGCCGACCCCGGGCGGGCCGACGAGGGCAAGGATGGCCCCCGAGCCCCTGCGCCCGGAGGCGGGCGCGAGCCCGCGCTCTGCCTGGAGCTTGCGAACGGCGAGGTGTTCGAGGATCCTGTCCTTTACTTCCTTCAGGCCGTCGTGGTCCTCCTCGAGGACGGCGCCTGCGGCGGCGATGTCGAGGTTGTCCTCGGTCTCGCTTTGCCAGGGCAGCTCGAAGACGGTGTCGAGCCAGGTTCTTATCCAGCCGCTCTCGGGGCTCTGGTCGCTCGTCCGCTCGAGCCGGTCGATCTCTTTTTCGACCTGCCTGCGAGCTTTGTCCTCCAGCCCGGCGCGCTCGAGCCGGCTTTTGTAGTCGCCCGGCTCGTCGGCCGCCTCGCCGTCAGAGGACAGCCCTGCGAGCTCCTTGCGGATCGCCTCCAGCTGGCGACGCAGGAGGAACTCGCGCTGGGTCCTTTCCATACCCTCCTCGACGCTGGACTTGATCTGCTGGCGAAGTGCCAGATCGGCGAGGGTGTCGCGTGCCCAGCCGAGAACGAGGCGGAGGCGCTCGGCGAGACCGACGGTCTCGAGCACCTTGATCTTCTGCTCGAGGCTCAGGTCGGGCGAGTAGCCCGCCAGGTCGGCGATGGCGGACGGATCGGTCACCTCGGCGAGGCTCTCGGCCATCCGGCGGGCGCCGCGCTGGAGGAGGATGTTCTCGAGCACGGCGCGGTACTCACGGGCGAGCTCGTGCGCCTCGGAGGAGGCCGCTTCGGCGACAAGCGGGTCGACCTGGACCCACAGGGCGCGGCCCGTCCCCGGAAGCCCCGTCCCGATGGTGCCGCGCTCGAGGCCGCGGATGACGGCGGCGCGGGCCCCGCCGGGCAGCTCGCCGAGCTCGACGATCTCCGACACGACGCCGATCGGCGAGTAGCGCCCCTCGATGTGGGGGACTATGACCAGGCGCCCACCGATGGCGCCGGCGGCCTCGACGGCCGTGCGTGCCTCGTCGGTCTCGAGGGCGAGGGTGAAGACCATCCCCGGGAGCACTACTCCCGTGGCGAGGGGGAGGAGGGGAAGGCTGTGCGGTTCTGTGGGACTGGGCAAGGCTGCTCCCTCTTTGTCTCGGCTAGTTGCCTGTGCAAACACTCGCGGCGCCGGCGGCTATTCCGAGAGGGCCGACGACCTGCGGGCTCGGTGCCGACCGGGAACGCCGAGGCACCGGCCGGTGTTGAGCGGTGCCAGGAGGAGCGACATGGGCATGCACGGGATGGACTTCGGTGGAGCGGGCGGCTGGAGGCTCATGCACTCGTTCCGCCGAGACGGGAACGTGAAGCGCGAGCGCCTGCCGCGGGGGACGGTGAAAAGAGTCGGGGCTTTCGCCAGGCCCTACCGCGCAAGGCTCGCCGCCTTCTTCCTGCTCATCGTCGTCTCCGCCGTAGTGTCGGCCGTGAACCCGCTGCTTTTGCGGGCTGTCATCGACGACGGCATCATCGGCCGGCGGGCCGACCTCGTCGTCGTCCTGGCGCTCGTCGTGGCGGGGCTGGCGCTCGTCTCGGCGGGGCTCTCGCTCCTCCAGCGCTGGATCTCGTCGCGCGTCGGCGAGGGCCTCATCTACGACATGCGCACGAGGGTCTTCGATCACGTCCAGCGCATGCCGATCGCCTTTTTCACCCGGACCCAGACAGGCGCCCTCGTCTCCCGTCTCAACAACGACGTCCTCGGGGCCCAGCAGGCCTTCACCGACACCTTCTCCTCGGTCGTGGGCAACCTCGTGAGCGTGATCGTGACGCTGGCGGCGATGTTCTTCCTCTCCTGGCAGATCACGCTGCTCTCACTGGCACTGCTGCCGGTATTCGTCTTCCCCTCCCGCTACGTCGGCCGGCGTCTGGCCGCCCTCGCCCGGGAGGGCTACGGGCTCAACGCCGAGATGAACACGACGATGACCGAGCGCTTCAACGTCTCGGGGGCGCTCCTCGTCAAGATCTTCGGCAACCCCGCAACCGAAAGCCGCGAGTTCGCCCGTCGCGCCGGGCGGGTGCGCGACATCGGCGTCACCCAGGCGATGTACTCGGCCGTGTTCATGACCTCGCTCCTTTTGACCGCCTCGCTCGCCACGGCGCTCGTCTACGGCTGGGGCGGCGTCGAGGCCGCCCACCGCCTCCTCCTCGTCGGGACCGTCGTTGCGCTGACCGCCTACCTGAACCGCCTCTACGGACCGCTCACGGCGCTGTCGAACGTGCAGGTAGACGTGATGACCGCTCTCGTCTCTTTCGACAGGGTCTTCGAAGTGCTCGACCTCCCCCCGATGATCTCCGAAAGCCCCTCGCCGCGCGCCCTCGACCGCGGACCGGCCGCCGTCGAGCTCGAGCACGTCTTTTTCTCCTACCCGACGGCCGAGGAGGTGTCCCTCGCCTCCCTCGAGACGGTTGCCGTCCTTGACCAGGCTCCGTCGTCGGAGGTCCTCCACGACGTCTCGTTCCGGGCCGAGCCGGGCCAGATGGTGGCCCTCGTCGGGCCTTCGGGCGCCGGCAAGACGACCATCAGCCACCTCGTGCCGCGCCTCTATGACGTGCGGTCGGGGGCGGTGCGCGTCGGCGGCGTCGACGTGCGCGAGGCGACCCTCGAGTCGCTACGGGCCGCCGTCGGGGTCGTCACCCAGGACGCCCACCTATTCCACGAGACGATCCGCTCCAACCTGCTCTACGCCAAGCCCGATGCCACCGAGGTCGAGCTGCGTGAGGCTCTCGAGGCCGCCCAGATCCTCCCTCTGGTCGACAGCCTCCCAGACGGGCTCGACACGATGGTGGGCGACCGCGGCTACCGGCTCTC
>JBOGHY010000213.1:0-9423 GCA_050742375.1 Acidimicrobiales bacterium
GACGGCACGATCGAGGCGATCGAGGATCCGAGCCGCCCGCTCATGGTCGCCGTCCAGTGGCACCCCGAGGCGGGGGCGGATCCGAGCCTTTTCGAGGCGCTCGTCGCCGCCGCCAGCTCGTGACCGGCCGTCGCCCTCCATCTCTCACGGGCGGTCACACCGCCGCGTTCGCTCCGCTGTGATCGTCGGGCGGGCGAATCCTTCGAGGCGGCCGACGAGCTCGGTGCCGCAACGGCGGCGGACACCGGTCTCGGTCTCGGCCTCTTCTGAGCAACGGTCCGGCCCGTAGACTCGCTCTGTGGTCGATCGTGCCCCACCGGTACCTCTGCCAGGCGGCGAGGGCACCCTCGGGCAACCGCCTTCGGCAGACGAGGTGGCTCCTTGCTCCGCCGCCGTCCGGGCGACGGCGGGCGCCGCAGCAGGCCCAGACGAGGCCGGCCTCGACCGCATCCTCACGGTCCCGAACCTCCTTTCGCTCGGGCGCCTCCTGCTGCTCGGGTTGTTCTGCTGGCTGCTCTTCGGACCGAACGAACGGGTGTGGGCGGCGATCCTTCTGGCGGTGACCGGGGCGACGGACTTCCTCGACGGCGTCATCGCCCGGCGCTTCCACCAGGTGACGACCCTCGGCAAGGTGCTCGACCCGACCGCCGACCGCATCGTCGTCGCCACCGGCGTGATCGCCATCGCCGTCGAGGGCGCCGTGCCTGGGTGGCTGGCTGGCGTGGTGCTCGGTCGCGAGCTCGTCGTCTCGGGCGCCGTCCTTGCTCTCGCCAGCCTCGGGGCACGCCGCATCGACGTGCTCTTCATCGGAAAGGTGGGCACCTTCGGGCTCATGGCCTGCTTCCCGATGTTCCTGCTCTCCTACTCTCCCGCCGGCTGGGCCGAGGTCATGCGCTCGGTGACCTGGGGCCTCGTCGTGCCTTCGCTCGTGCTCAGCTTTGGCGCCGCCGCCGCCTACGTCCCCCTTGCCCGCCGGGCGCTCGCCGAGCGCGCTCCCGACATGCCCCCGAGGCGGGTGAGGGCCTGATGAAGGCCGTCATCCTCGCCGGCGGGGAGGGCACCCGGCTACGGCCCCTCACCACGAACCAGCCGAAGCCGATGCTGCCCATGGCCAACCGGCCGCTCGCAGAGCACGTCGTCAACCTCTTGCGGCGACACGGCTTCGAGGAGGTCGTGATCACCGTGGCCTTCCTCGCCAACCAGGTGAGGACGTACTTCGGGGACGGCTCGGAGTTCGGCGTGAGCATCGTGTATGCCACCGAGGAGAGACCCCTTGGCACCGCCGGGTCGGTGCTCAATGCCCGCGAGCTCCTCGACGAGCGCTTTCTCGTCATCTCGGGGGACGTGCTGACCGACATCGACCTCGCCGCTCTCGTCGCCTTCCACGAAGAGCGAGGCGCCGTCGGGACCCTTGCTCTAAAGGCGATGGAGAACCCCTTGGAGTTCGGCATCGTCATCACGGGCGAAGACGGCCGCGTGGAGCGGTTCCTCGAGAAGCCGGGCTGGGGCGAGGTCTTCTCTGACACCATCAACACCGGCATCTACGTCCTCGAGCCCGAGGTCCTCTCCTTCGTCGAGGCGGGGCGCCCGGTCGACTTCGCCGGGGAGGTCTTCCCGGCCCTTTTGGCCGCCGGCCGCCCGGTCTTCGGCTTTGTCGCCGGAGGCTACTGGGAGGACGTCGGCACCCTCGACGCCTACCTCACCGCTCACGACGACATCTTGGACCGCAAGGTCGACGTCGAGGTACCGGGCTTCCCCCTCAGGGCAGACGTCTGGATCGGCGAGGGTGCGGTCATCCACCCGTCGGCCTCGGTGCTGGCGCCCTCGGTCGTGGGCGACAACTGCCGCATCGGCCCGTACGCTGAGATCGGCCCCCACTCGGTGCTCGGCGCGAACGTGCGAGTGGGCGACAATGCCGTCATCCAGCGCTGCGTAGTGCACGACAATTGCTACGCCGCCTCGGCCGTGACGGCTCGGGGCTCGGTCATCTCCCGATCCTGCGACGTCCGCCAGGGGGCTCATTTCGAGGAAGGCGTCGTCCTTGGCGACGGTTGCCGCGTCGGGCGCGGGGCCGTCCTCAGAGCGGGCGTAAAGATCTACCCGAACAAGACCATCGAGGCCGGCGCGGTGGTCGCCTCCTCGATCGTGTGGGAGTCCCGCGGCTCGCGCGCCTTGTTCGGGCGCCTTGGCGTGTCCGGGCTGGCCAACGTCGACCTCTCGCCCGAGCTGGCGATGCGGGTGGCGATGGCCTACGCGACGACCCTGCCGGAGGGCTCGAGCGTCACGACCTCGAGGGACTCGAGCAGGGCAGCGCGGGTGCTGAAGCGCGCAGTCATGGTCGGTCTTACTGCGGCCGGCTGCGACGTGGAGGACCTCGAGGCGGCGACCGTGCCGGTGACCCGCTTCCACGTGAGGACCGGCGCTTCGAGCGGCGGTGTCACCGTGCGCCTCGTGGCGGACGACCCACAGTCAGTCAGCCTGCGCTTCCTCGACGCCGACGGCGTCGACCTCGGCGAGGCGGCACAACGCCGCGTCGAGCGGCTCCACGACCGCGAGGAGTCGCGCCGGGTGCTGGCCGCCGAGATCGGCGACATCGAGTTCCCCTCTCGCACCCTGGAGCTTTACACGGCCGCCCTCACGGCGGCCGTCGACCTCGAGTCGATCCGCCGCGCACGCTTCAAGATCGTGCTCGACTACGCCTTTGGCACGACGAGCTTCGTGATGCCGAACGTGCTCGCAAAGCTCGGGGCCGAGGTGCTCGTCACCAACCCGCACGTCTCGACCCCGGGTGTCTTGAGCTTCGAGCGCTGGCCCCATGCGGCCCGCCTGGGCGAGCTCGTTCGCTCCTCTGGAGCCCATCTCGGCGCCATGTTCGACCCCGACGGCGACCAGCTCACCCTCGTGGACGACACCGGCCGCGTGCTGTCCGACGAGGAGGCGTTGTGCGCCATCGTGGCGCTCGTCGTGAACGACGTGCCGTCGTCTGGCATATCCGGCGGCCTTGCGAGGCCGGACTCGACCGCCATCGCTCTCCCCGTCGACGCGCCGCAAGAGAGCGCCCGCCTCGCAGCCGCCGCCGGCAGGGAGGTGATCTGGACCCGCATGGTCGCCTCGGAGCTTATGGAGGCAAGCGCCAACCCGAGCGTCGCCTTTGGGGGGAACGTGCAGGGAGGCTTCATCTTCTCGAGCTTTCTGCCCGCCTTCGACGCCGTGGCCGCCTTCGTGAACGTCCTCTCGCTGCTCTCACGGGCAGGCGCGAGACTCTCGGAGACGCTCAAAGCCCTCGTCGCCCCCTACCTCGCCCGGCTCGAAGTCGCCACTCCGTTCGAGCACAAGGGTCTCGTGATGCGAACCCTTATCGAGCGGGCGGACGTCGCCGGGGCGGTCCTTCTCGACGGCCTGAAGCTCGTAGACGACGGGGGTTGGACGCTCGTCGCCCCCGACCCCGACGATCCGCTCACGACCGTCAAGGCCGAAGCGGCCACCCTCGAGGGTGCCGAGGCACGGGTAAGCTCCATGGCCGAGCAGATCGGCTGGATCCTCGCCGAGGCCTCGGGCGGTTGAGCCCCGCTCTTTGCCGGTGACCGCCGCTACCGCCGCGGGCGGCTCCGGCGGCGTGGCCGGCCGGAACGACTGCCGCTACGATCCGGGCCGCCGTACACAGGATGCGACCTCGACGGGAGGAGCCGATGAACGTCCCTGAGGATCTGTCCTACACCCCCGACCACGAATGGGTGAGGGCCGAGGCGGAGGGTTTCCGCGTCGGCATCACCGACTTCGCCCAGGACGCCCTCGGCGACGTGGTCTTCGTCGAGCTACCCGAAGTGGGCTCGGCTGTCGAGCGCGGCGGGACGCTAGGCGAGGTCGAATCGACCAAGTCTGTCTCGCAGATCTACGCCCCGCTCTCGGGCACCGTGGTCGAGGTGAACGAGCAGCTCCGCCAGACGCCCGAGGACGTGAACGGCGAGCCCTACGGGAAGGGGTGGCTGGCCGTGATCGAACCGTCCGATCGAGGCGAGGCCGCCGGCCTCCTCGACCCGGCCGGTTACAGGGCGATTACAGAGCCCTGACGGGCCTTTTCAAGGGCGGTCGCCCAGGGCACACTGGGGGGAGAGCGGCTAGCTTGGGGAGGGTGTTTTGCAACAACTGCGGCCACCGCAACCCTCTCGACGCCAATTTCTGCTCGTCGTGCGGGAGCCCTCTGCAGCCCGGCCCGGAGACGACCGTGACCTTCGTTCCCGATGACGGGGCCGAAGGCGAGGACGGTGTCAACGTCGCCGTCGGGGAGCTCTCGGCGGGAAGCGGCGTGCTCGTGGTGAAGCGCGGTCCAGACGTCGGTGCCAAGCACGTCCTCGACCGCGATATCACCCAGGTGGGGCGTCACCCCGAAAGTGAGATCTTCCTGAACGACATCACAGTCTCGCGTCGCCATGCAGAGTTCCTCCACCGGGGATCCAGCTACGTCGTGAAGGATGTCGGCTCGCTCAACGGCACCTATGTCAACCGCGAGCGCATCGACGAGGCCGAGCTGTCGAGCGGCGACGAGGTGCAGATCGGCAAGTTCAAGCTGCTGTTCTTGACGACGGGGTCGAACTGAGGACGTGGTGGTCGAACGTAGCTACCTGTCGATCGGCGAGGTCCTGACGCTGCTGCGCGAGGAATTCCCCGACGTCACGATCTCGAAGATCCGCTTTCTCGAGAGCCGTGGACTGCTCGTGCCCGAGCGGACGCCGTCGGGGTACCGGAAGTTCTACGACCACGACGTCGACCGGCTCCGCTGGATCCTCCGCCAGCAACGAGAGCACTTCCTGCCTCTCAAGGTGATCAAGGGGCGGCTCGAGGGCGCAGAGCCAGAGTCCGAGCGCCAGGCGCTCTTCGAGATGGAGCGCGACCCAAAGCGGCGATCGCCGGGAACTTCAAGCGGCAAAGACGCCCCTTTGATGTCGCCGGCGGCTCACGGGAGCGCCGGCCACGAAGCCGTCAGCCGGGAGACCGTCGGCCGGGATGCCCCTCGCCACGAGGCGCTCTTCGCCGGGCTTCGGGCGGCCTCGGGCCTGGGGGCGACCCATGGGCCGACTCGGAGCCCCGGGCTCTCCGGAGGAGCCGCCACAGGACAGGTCGCCAGCAATGGCGCTCTTGAGGGCGGAGAGGACCCGTCAGGTCCTCGCGGAGACGTCGTGGAGGCAATCATGCCGACAGCGTCCCGAGCCTCATCTGCCGGCCGGCAGGGCGCCGCCGGGGCGGGAGGGGCTCTAGGGCCCATACCCGCCGGCACCGCGGGCGAGGCCGCCCGGGCGGGGGACCCCGGACTGGCGGGGGGAGCCGGCGGCTCTTCCTCGGGCGGGCCCGAAAAAGGCGCGACCGCCCCTGGCGATTCCGCCGCCCCCGGGAAGCCCCCGACCGCCGAGGGAGACCTCGCAGCCCCCGCCGCTGGACGGCGGGCACCAGGAGGGTCGGGTGCCCGGACCGGGTCCGGCCAGGACACGGAGCCTGCGACGCCCGATCCGAGTCGCTCGGGGCGGGCTGCTGGCGAGCCAGCGCCGCATCTCACCAGAGGTGAGATGCGTCCGGCCGAAAGCGAGGGGGCGGCGCTGCTCGTGGGGGTGAGCCTCACCCTCGGCGAGCTGGCGCAGGCGACAGGCCTCGACGAGAAGGACGTCGCGCAACTCGAGTCCTACGGTCTGATCGGGTCACGAAGCATCGCCGGCGTCCCGTGCTACGACGAAGCGGCGCTCTCGGTCGCAAATCTGGCGGCAGACTTTGCATGCTTCGGGGTCGAAGCGCGCCACCTCCGTCTCTTTCGCCACGCCGCCGATCGCCAGGTGGACCTGTACAACCAGATCGTTTCTCCGATGCTCCGCCGGCGAAACCCGGAGGCTCATCGACGGGCGTTGCAGGATTTGAACCGCCTGGCGGAGCTCGGCGCCGCCTTGCAGGCGAGCTTCACAAGAGCTGCGATCCGCGAGTACTCCGGTTGAGGCCGGAGCTCGGCCCCGCCGGGCGGACGCTTTTGACGAGCGAGGAGCTGGCCGTAGTGGTTGCGCGCCTCGGAGGGGAGATCTCCCTCGACCATCCCGAGGGGGTCGTGCTCGTGGGCATCTTGAAGGGGAGCATCTGCCTCGTGGCCGACCTCGCCCGGGCGCTCAGGGTTCCATGCTCCGTCGACTTTCTCGGCCTGCTCGCCTACGGCGCGGGCAAGAACCGCATCGCCCTGTCGAAGGACCTCGAAGTCGACGTCGCCGGTAGTGACGTGGTGGTCGCCGTCGACATCGTCGACTCGGGGCTCACCGTGAGCTACGTGCGCCGCCTCCTCGCCGAGCGCGGGGCGCGCTCGTCCAGGATCTGCGCCCTGCTCGACCGGCGCTGCCGACGACTGCTCCCGGTCGACATCGCATATGTCGGAACCGAGATCGGCGACGAGTACGTGATCGGCTACGGGCTCGACTTCGAAGAACACTTTCGCAACCTGAAGGGGCTGGTCGCCGTTGACTCGTCCGCCCTGAGGGTGGCCGCGGCCGAGGGTGTAAGCGGAGCCGCTGAGCGGTAAGTTGCTTCACATGGTCGAGGTTCGGCTGTCGGCGGTCCGAGTCGATCTCCAGACGAGCACTCCAGTGGTGCTCCTCCAAGAGACAGAAGGGGCGCGCCGCTCGCTTGCGATATTCGTCGGGGCGCCGGAGGCGACGGCGATCGCCTATGCCCTGCAGGGCGTCGACGTCGCCCGTCCGATGACCCACGATCTCATGACCGAGCTGCTCGAGGTGCTCGGGGCTCGCCTGACCCGCGTCGTCGTGACGGAGCTGCGCGAGGCGACGTACTACGCCGAGCTGCAGTTGAAGGCCGGCAGCCGGGACCTCGCCGTCTCCTGCCGGCCGTCCGACGCGATCGCCCTTGCCACGCGGACGCACTCGCCGCTCTATGTCTCCGACGAGCTCATGGAGGCCGAGGGCATGGTGATCGAACCCGAAGAGACCGACGTGAGCGAGAGCGGCAACCCCGAGGAGCTGGTGGCCGAGTTCAGCGAGTTCCTGGACACGGTGCGCCCGGAGGACTTCAGCAGCTGAGGCTTCTCGCCACTCGCCCGAAGACCGGTCTCGGCTCTGTCCTGTGGCTGGGGCAAACCCCATCTGCCACACTACCATCTCTAGCACCCTCAACCTCATTCTCAACGTGACCCTCACCTGGTGATTGACGTAGAGGCCGCTGCTCGGATACCGTGATGACGGGCATGTAACTACGCATGTGTCGTCCGGGTCCGGGACCTACCGGATCCTGTCGAAGGGCGGAGCCGTGGAGCAGGGATTTCGAGGGCCGCAGGTCTGCAAGATCGTCGGCATCACCTACCGCCAGCTCGACCACTGGGACCGAAGCGGCCTCCTGTCGCCGTCGCTGTCGGCTGCGAAGGGAAGCGGCAGCCAGCGGGTGTACTCCTACAGGGACGTCGTCGAGCTGCGCGTGATCAAACAGCTGCTCGACGCCGGCGTGACCTTGCAGCGCGCCAGGAGGGCGGTCGACTTCCTTCGCAGCTCGGGAGACGAGATCGGCTCGTCGAACCTGGTCCTCGGGGCCGACAACTCGGTGCTCGTGCGCGACGGCGAGGAGCTGCTCGACGTTCTTCGGGGCGGGCAGGTGGTCTTCAGCGTCGTGCCGCTCTCGGGAGTGCTCGACCAGGTCGAAGCGGCGATCCTCGCCCTGCAACCCCACCTGGACGAAGGCGGCGACGCCGCCGATCGGCCGTCGCCGGCCCCTTCGATCGCTGCGGCGGTCACCTCGGCTTCCTCGGCCACCTCGGCTGCGCCAAGGGGCAGAGCAGCCGGCCACGTTGGGCACCCGCCGGCGGCGGCCCACGGGGGCTAGCCCTGCATCGCCCCCTCCTGCGGTCGCTGCGCAAGGAGAGACCAGCCCGGCACGGGGCACCTTTTGCCCATGAGTCCGAGGCGCTTTTCGCCGAGCTTCTCGACTTCTACGAGGTCGCCTGGGAGTACGAGCCGGTCGAGTTCGTTCTCGCCTGGAACGCCGACGGCTCGCCCCAGGCCGGCATCCGCCCCGACTTCTTTCTCCCCGATCACGGAGTGTTCATCGAGCTGACGACGCTTCGCCAGGACCTCGTCACCCCCAAGAACCGCAAGGTTCGGCGTCTGCGAGAGCTCTACCCGGAGGTCGACATAAAGATCCTCTACCGCCGCGACATCGCCGGCCTCGTCGAGAAGTACAGGCTCGGCACCCCGTCTAGATTGGCCGGGTGACCGGCCGGGAGAGCCCGCTTAGCGCCGAGCACGAGGCCCTCGGCGCCAGGCTCGTCGACTTCGGCGGGTGGTCCATGCCGCTGTCCTACCCAGCCGGCACCGTCGCCGAGCATCTGGCCTGCCGCCAAGGCGCCGCCGTCTTCGACGTGAGCCATCTCGGCACCGTGCGTCTCGAGGGCCACGACGCCTTCGAGCTCTTGCAGCAATGCCTTTCGAACGATCTCTCGCGGATAGCCCCGGGGGCCAGCCAGTACAGCCACATGCTCGACGACGACGGCTGCGTTCTCGACGACGTCATCGTCTGGTGGGTGACCAAGGAGCGCTTCGAGGTGATGCCGAACGCCTCGAACACGGCGAGGGTGCTCGAGGGCCTAAGAGGTGCCGGTCGCGACGTGACCAAGAGCCGTGCGCTTCTCGCCGTTCAGGGACCCCACGCCCGGAGGTTGCTCTCGAAGGTCTCGCCCGAGCTGGCGGCGCTTGCCCGTCACGCGGTAGCCCCCTTCTACTTTGGCGGTGGTGCCGGGCTGGCCGCCGGTACGGGCTACACCGGAGAAGACGGCGTCGAGTGCGCCCTCGATCCTGAGGTGGCGGGGCCGTTCCTGCGAGCCCTGGTCTCGGCGGGCGCCGTGCCGGCAGGGCTCGGTGCCCGCGACACCTTGCGCCTCGAAGCGGGCTTGCCTCTCTACGGCCACGAGCTCGGACCGCAGATCACCCCTCTCGAGGCGGGCCTCGGCTTCGTCGTCGGCTGGGAGAAAAAGTCCTTTCGGGGTCGAGAGGCCCTCTTGGAGCGGCGAGACGCCGGCCCTCCCCTCCGGCGCCTGCGGGGACTCGTCGGAGATACGAGCCGGCCCTTCCGAGATGGCTGGCAGGTGCTCGGCGGTGGCGGCGCCGGCGAGCCGGCCGGTGAAGTGACGAGCGGCAACTACTCGCCTTGCCTGCGGCGCGGAATCGCCCTCGGCTATCTCGATGCCGCCCTCGCCGACGGAGATGCCGTGGATCTCGGGGCCCCTTCCGGTCGGCTGGCGGCAAGGGTGGTGAGACCGCCCTTCGTCGAGCTCCCGAGCCGTCCGGGGCGCGGTCGGGGAGTACAGGCGCCGGCGTGAGGGCACCTTTCGTCCCCCACAGCGACGACGAGGTCGCCTCGATGCTCGCCTTCCTCGGTCTCTCCAGCCTCGACGAG
>JBOGHY010000214.1:0-5038 GCA_050742375.1 Acidimicrobiales bacterium
AGGGCCCCATCGGGAAGCCGCATCCTCCCGTCATCGCTTCGTCGATCTCCTCCATCGATGCCACCTGCCGATCGAGGAGGCGCACGGCGCTGTTGAGGTAGGGGAACAAGAGCGCGTTCACGACGAATCCGGCCTCGTCCTTCACCAGCACCGCCTTCTTGCCGCAACTCTCGGCGAAGGCGCGGGCGGCGGCGATCGTCTCGTCCGAGGCCGTGATTGGCTGCACGATCTCGACAAGGCGCATTTGCGGGGCCGGGTTGAAGAAGTGGATCCCACAGACCTTGTCGGGCCGCCCGGTGGCCATCGCGATCTCGATCACCGGAAGGGTCGAGGTATTGGTGGCGAGCAGCGCATCGTCCTTGCAGATGCGGTCGAGCTCCGAGAAGAGCTGGCGCTTGGTCTCCATGTCCTCGACGACGGACTCGATGACGAGGTCGCAAAGGGCAAGGTCGTGAAGGTCGTCGGTCGGCCTCACGCGGGCGAGGGCCGCCTTCATCTCCTTGTCGGAGAGCGCGCCGGTGGCCACTTTCTTGTCGAGGGAACGTTCGATGCCCGTGAGGGTTCCTTCGGCCGCCGCCAGCTCCCGCGAGCGCAGCACCACCTCGTGGCGGGCGAGCGCTGCCACCTCGGAGATCCCCCCGCCCATGATGCCCGAGCCGACGACACCGACGCTCTCGACCGGCATAGTGAAAGGTTAGGCCCCTGTTCCGGCGAACACTCGTTCGGGTAGAGTGCGGCCGGTGGATGCTCCCAGCCCCGGCCCCAGTGGACGCTCCCAGCCTCCGGCCCCAGCGGACGCTCTCGGCCCGGTTCCGGCGACAGCGCCTCCGGCGCACGCGACAGCCCCTCCGGCGCACGCGACGAGCGATCCGCTCGGAGGCTTCCACCCTGCCGTCGCCGCCTGGTTCCGGCGCGCCTACCCGGGCGGCCCCACCGAGGCCCAGGCGCTCGGCTGGGGCGCCGTGGCCGAAGGACGCGACACTCTCATCGCCGCGCCGACCGGTTCGGGCAAGACCCTGGCGGCTTTCCTCGTCGCTATCGACCGCTGCTATCGCGCTGCGGAGTGGGGCGAGCCGAGACGAGGCACCGACGTCGTCTACGTCTCGCCGCTGCGCGCTCTCACGGTCGACGTCGCCGCCAACCTCACCCGGCCGCTCGCCGAGATCGCCGAGGTGGCCCGCGAGCGCGGCCATCACGTTCCCGACATCAAGGTGGCGGTGCGCAACGGCGACACGCCCCAGTCCGAGCGGGCGGCGATGGTTCGGACGAGACCGGAGATCGTCGTCACCACGCCGGAGTCGCTCTATCTGCTCCTCACGTCGTTGCGGGGCCGGGAGATGCTCGGGACCGTGCGGACGGTGATAGTCGACGAGATCCACGCTCTTGCCCGCGACAAGCGAGGCTCACATCTCGCTCTCAGCCTCGAACGCCTCGACCGGGCCGTCGCTCTGTCCCGCTGCACAGGCGTCGAGGAAGCGGCGCTCTGCGCGCAGGCGGCGTCCGGGCGCCCGGTGCGGATCGGCCTGTCGGCCACCCAGCGCCCGATCTCGACCATCGCCCGCCTCCTCGTCGGCACAGGAGGAGGGCCTTCTGCCCGCTCGCCCGGCGGCGCCTCGGATCGCCTGTCCGGCCTCTCGACCCGGGAGCCCGAGCCCGCCTGCATCATCGTCGACGTCGGCCACCGCCGTGACCTCGACGTCGCGATCGAGCTTCCTGACGACGAGCTCGGAGCCGTCTCGACCCACGAGCAGATGGCGTCCGTGCTCGACCGGATCGCCGCCCACGTAGTCGCCAGGCGGACCACGCTCGTCTTCGTCAACACGCGCCGCATGGCGGAGCGGGTCGCCCACCGCCTCGGCGAGCTCGTCGGCGAGGATCTCGTCCAGGCCCATCACGGCAGCCTTTCGATGGAGCGCCGCCTCAAGGTGGAGGGTCGCCTTCGCGCGGGAGACCTGAAGGCCGTCGTCGCCACCGCCTCGCTCGAGCTCGGCATCGACGTCGGACCGGTGGAGCTCGTCTGCCAGATCGGATCGCCTCGAGCCATCTCTACGTGGCTGCAGAGAGTGGGCCGTGCCCAGCACCACGTGGGCGGGATACCCACCGGCAAGCTCTACCCGCTCACCCGTGACGAGCTTGTCGAGTGCACGGCGCTCATGGCGGCGGCCCGCCGGGGTGAGCTCGATGCCACCTACCCGCCGGTCGCGCCGCTCGACATCCTTGCCCAACAAGTAGTGGCCGAGGTCGCCTCGTCGGGCCCGGAGGGGATCGGAGAGGACGAGCTGTTCAGCCTCGTCACCGGTGCCATGCCGTACTCGAGCCTCCCTCGCTCGGACTTCGAGGACATCGTCGGGCTCGTGTCGGAGGGCGTCGTGACGGGCCGCGGGCGCCGCGGCGCCCACGTGCACCGCGACGGCGTCAACCATGTGCTGAGGCCACGGCGCGGGGCGAGGCTCTCCGCCACCACCTCGGGGGGCGCCATCCCGGAGGTGGCCGACTACCGGGTCGTCCTCGAGCCGGAGGAGACCTTTGTAGGCACCGTCAACGAAGACTGGGCCATCGAGTCGATGGCAGGTGACGTCTTCCTCCTCGGCAGCCATACGTGGCGCATACGGCGGATCGAGTCCGGGACAGTGCGCGTCGTCGACGCCGCTGGAGCTTCGCCTACCGTTCCCTTCTGGCTCGGCGAGGCCCCCGCGCGGACCGACGAGCTGTCCGCCGCCGTCTCGGAGCTCCGCCTCGGCGTGGAGGGGCACCTCGGCGTGGAGGAGCGCCCGGACGGCTCGCAGCCGGAGAGCGACGCGCGCCTCTTCGTGCGCGAGTCCGCTGGCGTCGACGACACCGTCGCCCTCCAAGTCGTCACGTACCTGGCGGCGGCGAAGGCAGAGCTCGGCATGCTCCCGGGCTCCGACCGGCTGGTTGTCGAGCGCTTCTTTGACGACACCGGTGGCATGCAGCTCGTGGTCCACTCGCCCCGGGGGGCACGCGTCAACCGGGCGCTCGGTCTCGTGCTTAGAAAGCGCTTCTGTCGGACCTTCGACTTCGAGCTCCAGGCCGCCGCAAGCGACGACGCCGTCGTGCTGTCGCTCGGCCCCCAGCACTCCTTCCCCCTCGCAGATGTCGTGAGCTTCCTCGCACCCGGCGGGGTCCGCGAGGCCCTCGTTCAGGCCGTCCTGCCTACGCCTATGTTCGGCTCACGTTGGCGCTGGAACCTGAGCCGTTCCCTCGTTTCGCCGCGCTTCCGTGGGACCCGCCACCTCCCGCCGGTCATCCAGCGGATGGAGGCAGACGACCTCATGGCGGCGATATTCCCCTCGCTCGCAGCCTGCCAGGAGAACGTCAGCGGCCCGATCGAGATCCCGGACCATCCAATCGTTCGCCAGACTCTTCGCGACTGCTGCGTCGAGGCGATGGATCTCGACGGCCTCATGACATTGCTGGCGCGACTGCGTGCCGGCGAGCTCGAGACCCGTTTCGTCGACGCTGTGGCGCCGTCGGTCCTCGCCGAGGAGATCCTGAACGGCAGGCCCTATACCTTCCTCGACGACGCCCCCCTCGAGGAGCGAAGGACGAGGGCCGTGACCGCGCGGCGGGGGATCCCGCTCGAATCGGCGGACCTGGGCCGTCTCTCACCAGAGGTCGTCGCGCGGGTAGCCGCCCAGGCAGCACCGGAGCCACGGGACGCAGAAGAGCTGCACGACCTCCTCTGCTCGCTCGTGGTGTTGGAGCCGCGGCCGGCGTGGGAGGCCTGGTTCGCCCAGCTCGCCGCTGCTGGTCGGGCGCTACGAGCCCGTCTCGTCGACGGCTCCCGCCAACGCTGGCTGGCGGTTGAGCTCCGTTCCGGCGTGGCCGGCCTTTTGCCGGGCGTCTCGTTCTTGCCCGAGAGCCTGTTCCCCGAGCCCGATGCTGCGACGCCCCCCGTGCCCCCCATGCTCGCCGCAGCACCCACGGTCGAGTCGGTGATGACGGACGCTGTCCGGGGCCATCTCGAGGTGAACGAGCCCCTCACCGCGCCCGAGCTGGCGGAGCGCCTCGGCATCGGTACAGCGGGCGAGCCGGCGGTACGAAGCGCCCTGGCTCGCCTCGAGCAGGAGGGTTCGGTCCTCGCCTGCAAGGTCGGCGACGACCCGGCACTGCGGTACTCGGCCCGCCACCTCCTGATGCGCATTCACGCCGCCATGCGCGAGAGCTCGCGTCGTGGCGTGAAGGCCTGTACGGCGGCCGAGCTCATGCGCTTCCTCGTCGAGTGGCAGCACGTGGGTGCCGGCAACCGCCTTTTAGGCCCTGGCGGGCTCGCCGAGGTGATCGAGCAGCTGCAGGGCATCGAGGCACCGGTCCAGGCGTGGGAGTCCTCGATCCTTCCGGCCAGGGTGGCCGGGTACCAAGCGGCACATCTGGACGAGCTGTGTGCCCGCGGCGAGGTCGGTTTCGGGCGGCTGGCCCTCCGTCCGCTGACCGCCGCTGGGCCGCCGGGCGAGACCGAGCCGTTGCGCCGGCCAGGCGCGAGGCCCTCGCCCGCTACCCCGCTCGCCCTCTACCGCCGCGAAGATCTCGGATGGCTCCTTGCGGCGACCCGGGGCGATGCTGCCGCCGAACGTCCCCGCCTCGGCGCCCCGGCCGAGGTGCTCGAGGCGCTCGAGGAGCGTGGGGCGCTCTTCTTCCCGGACATCTGCGCTGTGACCGGGCGAATGCCCGTCGAGGTCGCCGAGGCGCTCTGGGACGGGATCGCTCGCGGGCTCGTGACGGCCGACGGCTTCCAGGCCGTTCGCCTGCTCCTTTCCCCTCGAAAGCCGCTCGGTAGCCTCGTCACGCCCCTCCCAGCGGCACCGTCGTCGCCGACTCGACTCCTGCGAGGGGTCGCCTCGCGCCGAGGCCTTCCTCGCCCGGGCCGGCCCCGCTCGCGGATCCGTCCTGCGATCTCGGGCGGTCGCTGGTCTCTTCTCGGCCGGGAGTTGCCCGGCACCTCCCGAGCGCCCGAGACCGATGGCTGTGACGTCGACGAGCTCGCCGAGGCGCTCGCCGGCCAGCTCCTCCAGCGCTG
>JBOGHY010000215.1:0-1821 GCA_050742375.1 Acidimicrobiales bacterium
GAGACAGTGCGGGCAGGCCATCTTGCTGCCCGCTTCGCCGCCAAGGAGGCCACCTTCAAGCTTCTCGGGGCGGGCGACGAGCTGCCACCGTGGCGTTCGATCGAGGTGGTCCGTGAGGATTCGGGACGCACGTCGCTGCGACTGTATGGGCGTGCCGAGGAGCTTGCCCTCGCCGCGGGCGTATCGGAGCTCGCCGTCAGCCTCACCCACGAGGGGCCGATCGCTGCGGCTGTGATCGTGGCGCGCGAAGGGGAGGCGATGTGGTGATGAGAGAGGAGATCCGCCGGCTGGTCGCCCAGTACGCGAGGCTTCCGGTAGACATCTCGAAGGTAGGCGACGACGACGACCTGTTCCGCCTGGGTATGACCTCGCACGCCACCGTGAGTGTCATGTTGGCCCTCGAGGACGCCTTCGGGCTGGAATTCCCCGAACGGCTCCTGCGAAGGGGGACGTTCGAGTCCATCGGCGCCATGGAGCGCACCCTCCGGGAGCTCGCTCCGGCGGGCGAGGGCACAGAGCTTGACCAGCGTTGCTGAGGAAGCATTCCGCTCCCGGCTGCTGGAGGCGGGCCTGCTCGTGGAAAGCGGGGCAGACGGCGTCTACCTCCGCTCCGAGGTCTTCTTCCGCCTGACCGGCGCGATCGACGAGGCGATCAGCCACGCCGGCTCTGACATGTCGGCCACCGTCCTTCACCTACCACCGGTGATGGGGAGGGAGGTGCTGCAGCGCGCTGAGTACGTGCGCTCCTTCCCGGACCTCGTGGGCTCGGTGAACATCTTCGATGGTGACGACGGCGCCCACGTCGAGCTGCTTGATCGCCTCGATCATTCGAAGGACTGGGGTGAGACCTACGTCCCCTCAGACGTCGTCCTTTGCTCTGCCGGCTGTCACCTCTTGTACCCGAGCTGCACCGGTCGCCTCTCCGGTTCCGGACGAGTGTTCGAGATATTCGCCCATTGCTTCCGCCGGGAGCCGAGTCGCGATCCGGCCCGCATGCGCTCGTTCCTGATGCATGAGTTCGTGTACGTCGGTAACCCAGAAGGGGCTCTCTCGCATCGGGACACCTGGTTGGAGCGGGCGGCGCGCCTCTTGTCGGCACTGGGGCTCGCGGCCGAGGCGGTCCTCGCCACCGATGCCTTTTTTGGGAGGGCTGGCAGGCTCCTGAGCGCCAGCCAGCGAGCTGCCGCGCTGAAGCATGAGATCGTCGCTGCAGTGCAGCCCGAGCGCGGACCGATGGCAGTCGCATCTTCCAACTACCACCTCGACCACTTCGGCAGGTGCTTCGACATCAGGTCGGCCGACGGGGCACCGGCGCACAGCGCCTGTGTCGGTTTCGCTTCGGAGCGCATCGCCCTCGCCCTGCTGGCGCACCACGGCTTCGACCCGAAGAAATGGCCCACCGAGGTCCGACAGCTGCTCTGGCCAGCCTGAGTCAAAGGCTGGTCCCGCCGCCGGCGGCGGCCGCTCGCCTCTTAGCACGCGGCGATCATTGGCACCGGGCTGCCCGCTCGGAGCGCCGGCGACCGGGCATAACGTTGGAGCGTGCCGGCACCCCCCTTGGCACCCTTGCTCTCAGTGATCTCGCCCGGCATCACCGAGCACCAGTTGCTCACCGCCTGGCAGACCCAGCCGCTCTCGATCCTCGCCTACGTCGTCGTGGCCGCCTTTGCTATCGGCTATCTCGCCGGGGTGCGCCGCCTCGGGAAAAAGGGTCGGGCGTGGCCGCTCACGAGGACGGCGTCCTTTCTCGGGGGGCTCCTCGCAGTTGTCATTGCAATCGGCTCGGGCCTCGCCTCCTACGACGACTCGGTCTTCACTATG
>JBOGHY010000216.1:0-8001 GCA_050742375.1 Acidimicrobiales bacterium
GTCCTGGGGGACGAGGTCATACCGATGCTGAACGCCATGAGCCAAGGGAGATCCGGGTCGATGGCGACGGTGCACGCCGACTCGTCGGCAGCGGTGTTCCGTCGCCTCGCCGCCTATGCCGTGCAAGCGCCTGAGCGGCTGCCGATCGAGGCCACCAATCTGCTCATCGCCGGCGCGATCCACTTCGTCGTTCACGTCGACGTGGAGGAGACGTGCTACAGCCGACCGGGCGTAGAGGGCGGACCGGGCGTGGGCGACATGCCGTGGGAGAACGCGGCCAGACGCGGTCCCCAGGTCGGCGTCTTTCGCCGGGTCACCTCTGTCCGCGAGATCGTCGATGCTGACGGTCCGTACATCGTCTCCAACGAGCTTTTCCGCCTATCCCCGACGGGTGAGGTCCAACGGGCGGCCCCGCTACGCGACCAGACGGCCTCGGTGCTCGCTCTCCACGGCTACGAGCAGGCCTCCTGGGGGCAGGAGGGAGTGGCGAGATGGTGACCGCGGCTCTGTTCGCCCTTTTCGGCGCGGCAATCGGGGGTGGCGCCGTCCTTGCCGGCGCCGGGCTCCGCCTCGCGCAGGGGGGGCCTTGGCCGTACAGAGCGGAGAAGAAGAACCTCCACGCCGTCCGGCGCTTGCCCAGCGCCATGGAGCTTTCCCTGGCCGGTGGCTGCGGGGTGCTGGCGGTGGCGGTGACTCGCTGGCCGATCGCCCTGCCGCTCGTGGCCCTGGCCGTCCTGTCGCTCCGGCGCCTCGGCGCGGGAGCAGAAGGCGCCGTGGTCGAACGTCTCGAGGCGATCTCAGCCTGGACGGAGATGCTCGCCGGCACTCTCGCCGGCGCCGCCGGGCTTACCCAGGCCCTGCTGGCCACGGCAAGCGTCACACCAAAGGCGATTCGACCCCAGGTCTCGGCGCTCGCCGCCCGGATCACGGCCGGAGTGGGTCTGCTCCCGGCTCTTTACGAGCTGGGCAGCGAGCTCGACGACGGTGCCGGAGACACCGTGGTCGCCTGCCTCGTTCTCGCCGCCAGCGAGCGAGCCCAGCGTCTTTCAGACCTCCTGTCAGCCTTGGCCGGAGCAACGCGTGACGAGGTGGTGATGCGCCGCGAGATCGAAGCCTCGCGGGCCTCGGCCCGCAGCGCCGTCCGCACGATCAGCTGCATCTGCCTGGGCCTGGTGGCGCTGCTGGCCGTCGTCGCTCGCTCCTACCTTGCCGTCTACCGCACCTTCGACGGCGAGCTCGTGCTCGGCGCAGTTGGCGTCATCTTCGCCGCCGGGATGTGGCTAATGGCGCTGATGGTGCGAGCGCGGCCCTTCCCGCGGATCGAGCTCGACATGCGCGCGATCTCGTGAGCGAGCTTGCAATTCTCGGACTGCTCGGTGGGCTCGGGCTGGTCATTGTTGGGGCCGGATGGCGCCGGATGGATCCGAGCACGCCGCGCAGGGTGCTGTGCTCCGCGGGCCTTCGGATCGGCCGGCTGTCGCCCGGCGAGTCGGCAGATCGGTTGCGACGCGATCTCGCTGTGACCGGCCGCCACCTTGAAACCCATGCTGCAGGCGTAACCGTGGCCACCCTGGCGGGCGGGCTTGCCCCACTTGTTGCGCTCTCTCTCGCCCCGGGGGTGGGCTGGCACCCGCCGCTCGCCCTCACGATTGCGTTCTCGCTCGCAGGGGCTGCCCTCGGCGCCACGTTGCCGTCGGTGGCGCTGCGCTCGGCGGCTCGCGAGGCGCGGCGCCGCTTCGTGAGCTCGCTCAGCAGCTGGCTCGACCTGGTGGCGCTCGGTCAAGCGGGTGGCATGGGCGTCGAGGGCGCCCTTGATGCTGCCAGCCGCCTGAGCGCCGATTTCGCTTTCGTCTGCATCAGTCGCGGCCTCGAGGGGGCCAGGCACGCGGGCACCGCTCCATGGGACGCCATGGCCCGCCTCGGCCGGGAGCTCGGTGTGCCGGAGCTCGAGGAGCTGTCGGCGAGCCTCGGTCTCGCCGGTACCGAGGGCGCAAGGATCCGGGCAGGTCTCGCAGCCAAGGCGGCGTCGTTGCGCCACCGGCAGCTGGCCGCCGCCCGCGCGCGGGCCAACGCCACGACGGAGCGGCTCTTCATACCGACCACGGTGCTGATGCTCGGGTTCATGGTCTTCCTCATGTACCCGGCGGGCGTTGCACTTTCCCGCGGGCTGTGACGTCACCTCCCGCCCCGGGGTCTGACAGCTCGGCTCCCTCACTCCTTTCGGCCGATCCTCCGGCCCACGAGATACGACGCCATCCATCGAAAGGACCATGATGTTCGTGATCTACGCAGCACTGTCCGTCTTCGAGCTGTTCGGCGTCCGAGGGCTCCTGTCCGATCGCCTTGACGAGCTCCGGCTCCGTCCCGACCGGGGCGACGTCGCCGAGAAGATCGTGATCGTCGGGATATTCGTGCTCCTCGCGCTCGCCGCCGGGGCGATCATCACCGCGGCCGTCACCCACGAGGCGAACACCATTGCCCGTCACATCGTCGCGACGAACTGAACGCCGGCCCGTCCGGGGCGCGCGGCTCGCACGGCACGCACGGCGCGCACGACGGGCACGGCCACCACGACTGGACACCGGATCGGCGACCGTCGAGATCGTCGTCCTCTTGCCCACGGTGATGCTCATGTTCGCCTTCGCGATGCAGCTCGCCCTGTGGGGGCTCGGCTCTCACGCCCTCTCGGCGGCGGTCGCCGAGGCCGGAGCCGCCGCCACGGCGGTCAACGCATCGACTTCACAGGCCGCGGCGCTCGTCGCC
This sequence comes from Acidimicrobiales bacterium, assembly GCA_050742375.1. GTDB lineage: Bacteria > Actinomycetota > Acidimicrobiia > Acidimicrobiales > Bog-793 > JAKATT01. The sequence goes on from JBOGHY010000216.1 coordinate 2,764, forward strand.
GAGGACGCCCGAAATTTCGGCGGCGGCTTCCTCGTAGACCCGCGGATCACCGCGCAAGGAGAGAGCAATGGTTTTGTCGCGATCCAAGCGTCGGCCGAGGTTCCTTCGCTCGTCCCGGGACTCGACCTCGTGGTGCGGGCGACGAGCGACGGCCCGGCGCAGCTCTTCCGGGCGAGTGGCTGAGCGCGGCTCAGCTAGCGCCGAGCTTGTGCTGCTCACGCCGCTCGTGGTTGCGATCATCGGCCTCATGTTCGGAGCCGGCAGGATGCTGCTCGAACGCCAGCAGATCGTGGAGGTGGCGCGCACTGCCGTTCAGGCGGCAGTCGTTTCCGCGACCCCGGCTGGTGCGCAGGCCGCGGCCGCAGGCGACGCCCGTTCCGTCCTCGCCTCAGAGGGGGCGGGTTGCTCGCCTCTCGAGGTCGCTACGGACGTCTCAAGCTTCGTCCCAGGCGGATCGGTGACTGTCACCATCGGCTGCACCGTCGCGCTGCACCGGGTGGCCTTCGCGGGGCTGCCCGGCGAGGTGTTCGTTTCCTCGACCGACAAGGCCGTAGTCGAGCCTTTCCGGGTGATCGGCTCGTGAGGGCAACCGGGCACGGTTGCGTCGGTCGGCTCGTGTCGGTCGGCCGGCGGCAGGCAGGAAAGGAGCCGAACCGGGGCTCAGTATCTGCCTTCGTCGTCCTCCTTACCGTCGCCCTCGTCGCCGTGGTGGGTCTCGTTGCCGGCGGCGGCCAGCTGCTCAGCGCGCGGGAGGCGGCCCTCTCGGAGGCAGAGCAGGCGGCGCGAGCAGGTGCCGCAGTCGTGAGCGCACAGGCACTGCGCTCGGGTCGCATCGCAGACGGCGGGGAGGTAGCGATCCAAGCCGCCGAACAGGTGATGGCCGAGGACGGTCATCCCGGCTCCGCCTCCGCCGAGGGGACGGAGGTGACGGTCGTGGTGACTCCCTATCCGGTGCCGACGCCTCTCCTGTCGCTCGTCGGGATCTCGTCCCTCCACGTCTCGGCGTCGGCGAGCGCACAGGCGGTCGCCGGATGACGGGGCGGCCAATCAGTCTCGCGGCGGGCGGACTGAACGCCCAACTCCTGCCAGATGACGCCGACAGACCACGAGCATCCTCCCGGCCAAGCGGTCAAAATACCGACGAGGAGAGAGCCCATTCCCGCAACACCGACACCTGGGAGATGAGATGCCTGGACACGCGCCACGCAAGGGATTGAGCACGCCGCGCCGCTCAGCAGGGCGCACCGCCAAGCATCCCGAGGCGGAGGATCCTCGGCGGCTCGCCCTCGGCCTCTCGGCGACCGTCGCCGGGCTGGCGGCTCCTGCGCTCGTGTGGCGCCTCGGGCCAGGATCCCTCAGCGCGCTGACCGCAGAGCGCGGGGCTGCGAACCCGCCGTTCGAGCGCCACGCCTTGGAGGAACTGTCGCCCCAGGCCTGGGGATTCGAGCGCTTCGAGCTCAACAGTACCGATCTGGCGGCCGCGGAACGAGAGTTCGGGCGGAGCGTGAGCCATGCTGCCGCGCTCATCACCCTGTGGAGCAGTGATGGCTGCCGAACGCTGCTCGACATCATGGCGATGGGCTCCGTGGCCTTTGACGGACCGCCCGTGGCTCTCGGCTACGCGCTCGCCGACATCGTCGGAGAGCTCGCTTCCAACCGGTGGTGCGTGCTGGACGAGGTGGTTCTCGTGGGCGCCGACCCGGCAGCCGTCACCGGCCCGGCAACCGAGCTGCCCAATGTCACCCTCGCTTCGACGGTGTCGGAGGCGCAGGCTCTCCTTGTGCACGACCTCGAGTGTGGCGTGGCGAGGAGGCGGTGCTTCGTCGCCCTACCCGAGCGACCCGGCACCGGGGAGCGGCGAGCGCTGCCCGGTCTGCTTCGGCTGGCGGCGCAGTCGCCTACGACCTGCGTGGTCTGCTGCGACGCCTCGGCGCCCGCGCTCGGCATGCTGCAGCTCGTGGCTCGCGGGCACGCCGGCTACCTCGAAGCGCGCCGGAACGGCCGCACGGTGGCGCTGCTCTATCCCGATGATGCCGTGCCTCCGAGCGCGGTTTCGAACGCTCCCGCGACACCCCGACCGCACCGCGCCGTCACCGCAGGGCCGCCGGCAGAGCGCCTCACGCACTTCTTGCCCCCAGCCGGCGGCGTCGACGTGAAGGTGCTCGGCCCGGTCACGATCGGCGGAGACGGCATCTGCGTCCAGAGGGCGCCCCGCATGGTGGAGCTGATCGCCTACCTGGCGCTGCATCCCGAGGGGGTCTCGAGGAGCAGGCTAGAGATGGCGCTCTGGCCGCGCCGGCGTGTGGCGGACCAGTCCGTGACGAACCGGCTGCACGAGGCCCGCCGAGCGCTCGGAATAGCCGCCGACGGCAAGCCGCGTCTGCGGCGACGCGTCGACCGGCATGTGCTGAGCGACGACGTCGCCTGCGACTGGCATCGCTTCCAGGTGCTCACCGAGAGGGGCACGGGCCCCGACTCATGGCAGCAGGCGATGGAGCTCATTCGCGGCGAGCCGCTCTCGGAGCTGCCCGGGGGCGACTGGACGTCGCTCGAAGGGTGCGTAGCCCGGATCGTCACGGCGGTGGTGGAGGTGGCGACCGATCTCGCCGAGCATCACATGCAGACCGGAAACCTGACCCGTGCCGAGTGGGCGCTGAGAAAGGGGCTGCTGGCAGCACGCTTCGACGAGCGACTGCACCGCATGTTGATGATGAAAGAGGATGCCGCCGGCAACCCGGCAGGCGTGGAGGCGGCGCTCCTCGCCCTCGCGCGGATCCTCGACCTCGAAGGGGACCCGCTCGACGGCGTCCACCCCATCACGGCGGCGCTCTACCGCCGGCTCACACGAAAGAGCTCGGCTCCGCCGCTCCTGCGAAGGGACGCCGGCTGCCGGTAGCCTCCCCGGGGCGTCTATGTGTGGCGACCACGGCTCGACATAGGAGATTCGGATGGCCATCCTCGAGGGGCGCCGCCTGCTCGTCACCGGGGTCCTCACCGACGCCTCGCTCGCCTTCGCGGTCGCGAAGCTCGCCCAGGAGGAAGGCGCAGAGGTAGTCCTCACGGGGTTCGGCAGAGCGCTTGCGCTCACCCGGCGAGTCGCAAGGCGCCTGCCGGTCGAGCCCGACGTCCTCGAGCTCGACGTCACCGAGCCCGGCCATGCCGAGGCCGTGGCGGCCGAGCTCGACCGCCGCTGGGGCGATCTCGACGGCCTCGTCCATGCCATCGGTAACGCCCCCGAAAGCTGCCTCGGTGGTGACATCCTCCGGGCGGGCTGGAACGATGTCGCCGCCGCGATCGAGATCTCCACGTACAGCTTGAAGTTGCTGGCAGGGGCTTTCGCCTCGCTGCTCGAGAAGGGCAGCGCCGGTGGGTCCATAGTCGCCCTCGACTTCGACGCCCGGGTGGCCTGGCCGGCATATGACTGGATGGGCGTCGCCAAGGCCGCCCTTGAGTCGCTCGCCCGCTACCTCGCCCGCGACCTCGGGCCGCGCAACATCCGGGTGAACCTCGTGGCGGCCGGGCCGGTGCGCACGATGGCCGCCAAATCCATCCCCGGCTTCTCGCGCTTCGAGGAGGTGTGGGACGCCAGAGCGCCCCTCGGCTGGGATATCTCCGACCCGAGCGCTGTCGCGCGGGCGACCGTGGCCTTGCTGTCGGACTACTTCCCGAAGACGACCGGCGAGATCGTGCATGTGGACGGCGGCTTTCACGCAACGGGGGCCTGAGCGGTCGGCGCCAGCTTGGATGCGGGCGCTCGTGTGAAAGGAGCCGAGCTTTCCGGCTGTCCGCCCCGCGCCGAGTTGCGGTCCGTTAGCCTCGGCGCGCGCCGGCGGCGTGGCCGAGTGGTTCAGGCAAGGGCCTGCAAAGCCCTCTACCCCAGTTCGATTCTGGGCGCCGCCTCTCCTGTATTCCGTGGTCAGCGACCTCGCCTCTGACGCTCGGGCTGGCCGTGACCGACTCGTGACGCGGAAATGACGCGAAATCTTGCGGAGAGCTTCCGTTCAAGTCCCTCTACGGTTCAGCGTCGTCGCCGGAGTGTGTACGTACCCGGTAGGTACATTTCAGCCGTGGCCAACGTTCGTGAGCGTCATGGGAGAGGACGCATCAACCTTCGCGTCGATCCCGACAGGAGGCGCGTATCCGCGCCGCTGCCGAGGCGAGCGGCGAGAGCCTGACCGGGTTCCTCCTCGCCGCCGCGAGCGAGCGGGCGGAGACCGTTCTCGAGCGCGCCGGGCGCATCGCTCTCGAGGGCGAGGCGTTCGAGTGCTTCGTCACCGCCCTGGAGGCACCCGTCGAGCCGACGCTGCGTCGCTACGCCGAACAGGCCAGCCCGATCCCGCCTTCGTGAGCGTCGAGGCACTCGCGCCGGTCAAGCTGCTCTCGGCGTCCCACCATCTCGAAGGCTTCGACTCGGGACGCCCGTCGCTCGACCGCTGGCTCGTGCACTCCGCACGGACCGCTGCGCGGCCGGCACCGCCGCCGCCTACGTCCTTCAGCGCGGTGACCGCGTCGCCGCTTACTACGCGTTGGCGATGAGCGCGGTCGACCACGGTGACGCACCGTCTCGCCTCCGGAGGGGGATGCCCGACCCTGTGCCGGTCGTCCTGCTGGGCCGCCTCGCGCTCGACCGCAGCGAACAGGGTCGGCATCTCGGGGGCCACGTGCTCGTCGACGCGCTCGGTCGCTCCGTCCGTGGCGGCCGGGAATCCGGAGCTCGTGCCGTTGTCGTCGACGCCATCGACGAGGGGGCCGCCAACTTCTACCGCCATTTCGACTTTCACGATCTCAGCGAGCATCGACTGTGGCGGCGCCTCAGCGACATCGCAGCGGCCTTGAACCTGTGAGGTGACTCGCGATCCGTCGTTCGGGCGCCCTCGCCGTTGAGTCACGGCGGCGGTCTGCGTGTCCGTTCTGAGCGTTTCGGATCCGCACATTGAAGGCTTACGACATCAAGCGACACAGGCATAGCCCTGGCATAGCCCCGAGCAGATCGTGCCGATAGCTATCGAACCAGCCATGGACCTGAGCCGCCAGTCAGACAGGGCCCCGGAGGCGGGCAGTCCGCGCCCAGCGAGCTATGCGGGTGCGGTAGTAAAGTCCCGGTCCTCCAGCTCCCAGGCGTGGTCGAGCATGTGCCAGGTACAACGTCGGATCAGGAACTGCAGCGCCCATACCCGCGCCGATTCGCCGCGGGCGTGATGATCGCGGATCCCCTCGATGAAGGCGTCCCGGTAAGCA
>JBOGHY010000217.1:0-13478 GCA_050742375.1 Acidimicrobiales bacterium
GTGATGTAGGGATCGCTCATCTCCTCGTTCTCGATGAGGAGCGAGTGGCGCGCGCCCTCGATGAGCCTCACGAGTGGCGTCTCGGCGCCCGGGCTCCACACGAGATCGACGCCCGAAGCTGGCCGGATGGCGCGGCGATCCCAGTCCGCCGCGAAGACAGCCTCGATCGCTGCCACGTCCCGGTGCTGCGTGTCGAGGACTGCGAAGTCCCTTGTCGTCGTGTAGTAATTCGTCACGAGGTTGAGCGTCATCACGATCGCCGTCTTGCCGTCGACTACGGCCGCCTTCTCGTGAGTGAGGTAGATCCCCGCATCATGGGCCCAACGGACCTCGACGCGATGTCTGGCGAGGTAGGCGTAGGCAGCAGCGTTTCGCGAGCCCTCATAGGTCTCGTCGAGAAGCACGCGGACGCGCACTCCCCGGGCGGCGTCGGCCGCCAGCAACGATTCAGTGCGGACGTCGTCGAGCTCGTAGATGACGAGGTCGACCGAGTGCCGGGCATGTGCTAGCAGCGCGTCGATCGGGCGGATTCCGGCCCCCGGTTCGACGAGGAGGCGCAGTGGGGCCCGCGCTGCAGTCGCCGCGCCGGCGACCGATGACGCCGGCGACCAGACCGGTACAGCGACGGCGAGCGCCGCCACGGCCGGCGCAAGGCGTCTGAGAGCACGCCGCCAGCGGTTCTTTTGTGGGGAGGTCATCCTCGTATCGAAGCACGCCGGTGCGTCAGCACTGTGTGCGCCGACGATGGTGGCCCCCGCCGTCCACACCGGCGAGGCCCCACGGTTCCGGGCGTTCGGGCTTTTGCAAGGCGCATCGGGAGCGCCCACAGGCTCCGGCGCTCGGGCTTTTGCAGGGCGCACGTAGCACGCAATTGCTCGTGCCCGACGCTCGGGACATGGCGTATGATGATCGAGGTCACCAGGTGACCTGGCAAACGACAACACCCAGCCGTCGAGCCCGAGGAGGTAGCCTCCGGTGTGCGAGATGCTCGCCGCGTCCTTCGCCGAGGCGCGACCCTTCTCTGAGCTCGCGGCGTACGCGGCCGGCCTCGAAGAGCTCGGGGTTGCGGGCTTCGGCTGGGGCGTCGCTTGGCTCGACGGGGACGGCACCGTCCGGGGGACGAAAGGCCCCGGGCGCTTCGTGGACGAGGGGCGCCACGACACCGACCTCCTTGCCAGGCGCTCCACCCGCTTCCTCGTCCATCTGCGGCGGCCGAGCCGGCTGTCCACGCTCGATATGGCCGACACGCAGCCCTTTTTTGACGGTACAGACAGCGCTTTTTGCCACAACGGCCTGCTAGCTCGGGCAGAGGAGCTCCGCCACAGATACAGCGCGCTCCTCGAGGGTCGGGCCGACAGCGAGGTCGGCTGGCGCTTCTTCCTCGACGAGCGCGCCGCCGGAGCAGACACCTGCACAGCTCTGCGGGCTCTGGACGAGACCTTCGGGGGCAACATGAACCTCGGGGTGCTCACATCGAGCGGGGAACTGGCCCTCTACACGCGCAACGCGACCAACAGGATGTGGCACTTCCGCCTCGCCTCAGCAGCGCTCGCCAGCACCGACCTGCATTCAGACGACGACTCCCTCTTCGAGAGAGTCTTCCCCGTAGCCACCGATCGAAGGCTCCTCGACCCCGCAAGCACCGTCGTCCTGGCGGCGGCCGAAGCGGCGGCGGCCTGACGGGCGCCGGGCTGACGGCGCACAGGCACGGACCGAGGGCGCAGGGCTGGGAGAAGGCGCCCGGCGGACGGCGAGGCCCCGGCGGTGAGGCGAGGCCGGCGGCAGCCCTGAAGCACCTGCACGGGCCTGGAAGTTGCAAGAACACAGCTGGACCATGGCAGGGGTAGACGGATGACGACCGAAAGAGGAGTTGGCAAGTCAGGATTCGTCCGCGACCACGGGCTCCACGACGACGCCCAGCGTGAGGCGGGCGCCCGCTCGGCCGCGCTCATAGAGGAGCACGGCCTGCGGACGGTGCGGATGATCTGGGTCGACCAGCACGGAGTCCCGCGAGCCAAGTTCATGTCGGCGCCCGACTACCTCGCCTCGCTCGAGAACGGCATCGACTTCTCGGCCGCCCTCTTGAGCATGGACACTGGCAACAAGGTCTTCACGCCCTTGTTCGTGAGAGGCGGTGGATTCGACATAGACGAGCTCACGGGGTTCCCGGACATGGTCCTTGTTCCCGACCCCGGTACCTTCCGGGTGCTGCCCTGGGCAGATCGCAGCGCCTGGGTCATCACCGACGCCCACTTCTCGAACGGCAAACCGGTACCGCTCGACGGGCGCCATCTGCTGCGACGCCAGGTCGCCGCCGCCGCCGAGGCGGGCTACGACTACGTGGCTGGCCTCGAGGTGGAGTTCTACGTCGTTCGGCGCGACAGCGAGCGCATCGAGCTCCACGAGACGGGCTGGCCGCCGCCGCCGCTGGCCGTGAGCGTCGTCGAGCAGGGTTACCAGTACCTTTCCGAGGTACGCCTCGCCGGTGTCAACTCGCTTGTGCAGGCCCTTCGCGACGCCTACATCGGCGTCGAGCTCCCGCTGCGCTCGATCGAGGACGAGTGGGGCCCTGGTCAGATCGAGGTTACCTTCGACCCCCTCGTCGGCCTGGAGGCGGCCGATGCGATGATCCTGTTCCGCTCCGCCACCAAGCAGATCGCCCATGATCTCGGCCTCCACGCGTCCTTCATGTGCCGCCCGGCCCTCCCCAACTTCTTCTCCTGCGGGTGGCACCTGCACGAGTCGCTCAGGCGCCGCGCGAGCGGCGACAACGCCTTCACGAGCGACTCGCCGGACGAGCGGCTCTCGCTCGTGGGCCGGCAGTTCATGGCGGGCATCCTCGAGCACGCCCTTGCGATGACGGTCTTCACCACGCCCACCATCAACGGATACAAGCGCTTCAAGCCCTACTCGTTCGCGCCCGATCGGGTGACCTGGGCGGCGGAGAACAGGGGAGCCATGGTCCGCCTGCAGGGGGATCCCTTCGAGAAGGGGACGCACATCGAGAACCGCCTCGGCGAGCCGGCGGCGAACCCGTACTTGTACCTGGCGGCGAACGTGGCCGCCGGGCTCGACGGCGTCCGCCGTGAGCTCGAGCCGCCGCCACCGGTCGAGGCCGATCCGTACACGGACGACTCGACGCGTCTGCCCAAGAGCCTCTGGCAGGCGGTCGACCTCCTCGAGAAGGACCTCTTCTTCAAGAAGGCGTTTGGCACCGGCTTCGTGGACTTCGTAGTGGCGATGAAGCGCAACGAGATCGACCGCTTCCTCTCCGAGGTGACGGATTGGGAGATGCGCGAGTACTTCGAGTTCTTCTGAAGATGCCAGAGGGGCCGCTCAGCGACGACCTCGACTACGAGAGCGCCATCGCCCTCGTCGACCACCATGCCCATGGCGTCGTCACGACCGACCTCGACCGCGACGCCTTCGAGCGGTTGATCTCAGAGAGCGGCGGGACTGCCCCGCCGGGGACGTCGCACTTCGAGGCGCCGATCGGAGTTTCGATCCGGAGGTGGTGCGCCCCTGTGCTCGGCCTCGAGCCCAACGCGTCGCCAGAGGACTACGTCAGGGCGCGGGCCGCCCTCGGGCCTGAGGAGGTCAACCGCAGGCTGCTGCGCCGCGCCGGGCTCGAGCTGCTCGTCCTGGACACCGGGCATCGCCCCGACGAGGTCGCAACTCCGGCCGAGATGGCCGAGCTGTCAGCGGTGCCTGTCGCCGAGGTGGTCCGCGTCGAGACCGTCGCCGCAAGCCTTGCCGGAGGCTCGTCCGGACCGGGGGAGTGGGCAGCTCGCATCAAAGGCGCCCTTGGCGCCGCCGCCGCCGGGGCCGTCGGCCTCAAGACGATCGTGGCCTACCGCTACGGCCTCGACCTCGACCCCGTCCGCCCGAGCCCGCCTGAGGTGGCGGCCGCGCTCGACGGTTGGTTCAGGGACTCCTCGCAAGGTGGCTTCCGTCTCACCTCGCCGGTGCTGCTTCGCCACCTCCTGCACGAGGCGCTCGATCTGGCCTCCTCCGAAAGCCTCCCGTTCCAGGTGCACGCCGGCTTCGGCGATCCGGACCTCACCTTGCACCGAAGCGACCCGAGCCTGTTCACGCCGTGGGTGCGCCTGGCGGCGGCGGCCGGAGTCGACATCGTCTTTCTGCACTGCTACCCCTATCACCGCCAGGCGGGCTACCTGGCAGAGGTCTTCGCAAATTGCTACTTCGACGTGGGGTGCGCGCTCAACTACACCGGGCCGAGCGCCGGGCGGGTGCTCGCCGAGGCGCTCGAGATGGCACCTTTCACGAAGATGCTCTACAGCTCGGACGCTTTCGGGCTCGCCGAGCTCGTCTATCTCGGCGCTCTCCAGTTCCGGCGCCATCTTGCGGCGATCCTGGACGGGTTCGTCGAGCGGGGCGAGTGCGGCCGGGACGACGCCCGCCGGATCACGGCCCAGCTCGCGGTGGGAAACGCCAGGCGGATCTACCCCTTCGAGCGGGCAGCGGACCCGAAAGCCCCGGCATTTTCGAGCGAGAGGAGCTCATGACGTGACGGATCGGATCTCCTACCTGGACGGCGCCTTCGTTCCCCACAAAGAGGCGAGAATCTCGATAGCGAGCCACGTCGTCAACTACGGCACGGGCTGCTTCGAGGGGATCCGCGCCTACTGGAACATGGCGCACGGCCAGCTCTATGCCACCCTCCTCGACGAGCACGCCGAGCGTCTCGTGAGGTCCTGCCACATACTCGGGCTCGACGCCCACCTCGAGGCTGGCGAGATCGCAGAAGTCGTCCTCGAGCTGCTGCGGCGCAACGAGGTGCGCCATGACGCCTACATCCGCCCTCTCGTCTTCAAGTCGGACGAGTCCATCACGGTCAAGCTCGGCGGGCTCCGGACCTCCTTTGCCGCCTACTGCCAGGAGATGGGGGAGTACCTCGACATCGACAAGGGCCTGTCGCTCGCCTATTCGTCCTGGCGGAGGATCGACGACAACGCCCTTCCGTCGCGGGCCAAGGTCATCGGCTCGTACGTGAACGCTGCGCTCGCCTCGGAGGGGGCGCGCCGCGCCGGCTTCGATGAGGCACTCATGCTGACCGCAGACGGGCACGTCGCCGAGGCGTCGTCCTCCAACGTCTTTTTCGTCTTCGGTGGCGAGCTGCACACACCGGCCGTGAGCGACGACATCCTCGTGGGTGTCACCCGGGCAGCGGTTATCGAGCTCGCCGGGGGGATGGGGATCGAGGCGCACGAGCGCCGCATCGACCGCAGCGAGTCCTTTGTCGCCGAGGAGTCCTTCCTTTGCGGGACGGGGATGCAGATAGCGCCGGTGACGGCCATCGACCGTCGCGAGATCGGCGACGGCAAGCCGGGACCGATCACCCTCGCCCTGCAGGAGGCGTACCTCGCCGCGGTCCACGGCGACGACGCGGAGCACGCCGCCTGGCGCACGGCGGTCTACTCGCCGCCCGCCGGCGGTGACGGCGGGAAGGGAGGTGCCTGAGATGGCGCTCGTGCCCTACGTGGACGAGGGCTCGGCGACAGGGATCGTAAGGGAGGTCTTCGACGACATCATGTCCTCGCGCAACTTGGCCGAGGTGCCCAACTTCTGGAGGGCGATCGCCCATCGACCCGAGTACCTGCGAGCCGAGTGGGAGAAGCTGAAGGCGATCCTTTCGACCGGCACCTTGGACCGCAAGGTGAAAGAGATGATCGCCGTCGCCGTCTCTGCGACGAACAACTGCGACTACTGCATACAGAGCCACACCGACATGTTGCGAGCGCTCGGCGGCACCGACGCCGAGATCGTCGAGCTCCTAAGCATCGTCGACTTCTTCAACGGCTCGAACGCCATCGCCAGTGGGCTCAAGGTCGAGTACGTGCCGCCGGTCTTCCAAGGGGACTCCAGTCCGCCGACCACAGGGTCCTGACTCACCCGTGGACTCCGGGGTCGCCGTGGTCCGCGAGGCCGAGGTTCTCGAGGTGGCACTGCCGCTGCTTCGAGCATTCGTGACAGGCTTCGGCACCACAAAGACCCGCCGGGTCGTGCTCGTGCATCTCACCGACGAGGACGGGAACGAAGGCTGGGGGGAGGCGGCGCCACTCGATCACCCCTTCTACCTGCCCGAGACCACCTCTGGAGCCTTCGCCGTCACAAGCGAATGGGCCCTCCCGATGGCACTGGGGGCCGGTCCCGAGCCGGGTGCCGTAGCCCGTTCGCTCTCGTCGATAAGAGGCAACACCTTCGCCCGCGCCGGGGTCGAAGCCGCCTTTTGGTGCCTTAAGGCCGCCCGGTTTGGCTGCTCGCTGGCCGAGCTCTTCGCCGGCGCCTCCGCCGGCGCCGTAGCCGGTGCAGATGCAGATGCCGTCCTCGCCGGCCGGCCGGACCGCCGGGCGCCCTCTCGCGGGCGGGTGGCCGTCGGAGAGAGCATCGGCATCCACCCAAGCATCGACGAGACGGTCAAAGAGGCTGAGCTGCGTCACAACGATGGCTACCGGCGGATCAAGCTGAAGATCTCTCCGGGCTGGGACGTCGAGGTGGTGAGGGCGGTGCGCGAGGCGCTCCCTGCGGCTGTGATGCTCCAGGTCGACGCCAACGGCTCCTACGGGGACTCGGCCGCCGATCGTGCTGCCCTGCGGGCGCTCGACGCCTTCGGGCTCGCCTGCATCGAGCAACCCCTCGGCTGGGACGACCTATTGGGTCACGCGGAGCTGCAGGCGTCGCTCGACACTGCCATCTGCCTGGACGAAAGCCTCCGCTCTCCGGCCGACGTCCGCCGTGCGCTCCGGCTCGGTGCCTGTCGCAGTGTCAACTTGAAGCCCGGGCGCGTCGGCGGCGTTGCTGCGAGCGTCGAGATCCACGACCTCTGCGCGGACGAGGGCGTGCCGCTTTTCTGTGGCGGAATGCTCGAGTCGGGCATCGGCAGGGCCGTCAACCTGGCGCTCTGCTCCCTCCCCGGGTTCACCGAGCCGGCCGACATGTCGCCCGCGGCGCTGCTATACGCCTGGGACCTCGTCGAGCCCAGCTACGAAGTGTCCCCCGAGGGCACCATCGCCGTCCCCGAGGCGGCCGGCCTCGGCTTTTCGGTGCGACTCGACCGCGTCGCCGCCCAGGTGCTGCGGCGGGTGAACGTGAGCACCGCTTCGCCGGTCTCTTGAGGCTCAACCAAGCCCGTAGAGCCGCGCGGCGTTGTCCTCGAAAAAGGCGCTCCGGGTGGCTTCGACGAAGCCCGCCCGCGCGCCGGCCGCGCCGAGGCGATCGGCCAGCTCGTGGAAGGCGTCCTGCAGCACCTTGCAGGCAAACCAGTGCGTCTCGGGCGCCCCGTGGCCGTCCGATCCCGCCAGCACCTTGTCGGCCGGTGCCAGCTCCAGGATCTTCGCCAGGCGCTCGGCCGTGGTGAGGGGGGCGAAGAGATTGGCCAGCGACACCTCGGCGTAGACGTTCGGCCGGACGGCGGCGAGGTAGGCGACGGCCTCGTGCCAGGGGTAGGAGCCGTGGATGAGGACAACCGGCGTCGCGCTCCCGGCCGAGCTTCTCAGCAGCTCCTCGAGGAGCAGTGGATCCGACTCGGCGAGGCGAAGCTCCGAGTCCCCAAAGCCCGTGTGGAACTGGACCGGCTTGCCCAGGTCGGCGGCTGTCTCGAGGAGCCTTCTAGTGAGCAGATCCCTCAGCGGCTTCGCCCGCCTGCGAAGCGGTGTATCGACCGCTTCCTCGCCAAGAGACGCCTCGGCGGCCTTCATCGAGACGTCCGGGTCGACGCCAAGACCGGTGCGGTAGGCGAGGATCGTTTTGAACCCGACCGCACCGTGTGCCGCAGCCCCGGCCATGAAGTCCTCGAGAGCCGAGACAAGCTCGCGGGCGGAGGCACCGCTCTCTATGAGCCGGTCGACGACGGGGTCGACCCGCGCAAGGGGGAGCATCGGTCGTCCGGCGACCTCGGCGCAGTGGACGAGCGTGTCGTTGGAACCCGCCGGCACTCCTTCGTCGAGCAGCATCGCCGAGATGTCGGCGTCGTCGAAGAGGCGCCGCACCCAGCCGGCCCAATCGCTGCGGGCTGCCTCGTCGCGGGCCGGGCTGAGCTCGGCGACCTCGGCGCCGACAAAACGGGCAAGTCGCACCGACAACAGCTCGGCGAACAAACGCCCCGGGCTCTCCGACCGGCGCCTCGCCTGCCCGACGCCTCCGGCCTGGAGGCTTACGCCGTCGAGGTCGAAGGCGGCGAACTCGGTGAAAAAGGGGTGGGCATGGTCGTCGATCACACCTTGTCCAGCACCTCGACGAGCTCGCCCCCCTCCTCGCCGAGGATCGAGCCGATCCGGGCGATCGAGTCCGGACGGCGCACCGAGATCACCCACAGCACGATCAGCCCGACGACGAGCCAGGCGGCGGTGATGTAGATGGCCGTGTCGATCGGGGTTGGCGGGAGCGGCCAGATCGAGCCGTAGAGGGCGATCCCGAAAATTCCCGCCCCGATCAGCGGTATGAGCACGTGGGTGAGCGGGTTGAACCTCCGCGAGGTCTTGCGGAAGTACCCGATCCCGCCGAGGCAGAGCCCGATGTAGACGAGGACGACGGCAAGGGTGCCGATGGTGGCGAAAAGGAAGTAGTTGGTGAAGGCGTCCCCGCCGAGATCTGCCTGGCCGAAGTTGAAGCCGACCACAGCCGCAGCGATAGTCGCGATGACGGCGATCGTGGCGGTGGCATTGATCGGGGTCTTGAAGGTCGGGTGGGTGTGGGCGAACCAGCGCGGAGCCACGCCCTCGCGGCCCATGGCGAAAAGGGTCCTCGACGCCGCCGTCGCACAGGCGACGCAGACGACGAATGCCGAGATCATGGCGGCGAGGTTGACGAGCGTGCCGACGGAGTGGGCGATGAAGCGGTCGGCGACGCCGGCGACGCCGTTGTTCACCCAGTCGATCGGGTTGTGCTGCAAGGCCGCCATGCCGTAGCCGACGGTCGTGGCGTATGTGGTGAAGACGTAGAAGACGATGGCGAAGAGGACCGCCGCCAGCACCGCGATCGGGATCGAACGCCGAGGGCTTGCGGTCTCCTCGCCGAAGTCTGCGGCCGTCTCGAAGCCGATGTAGGACGTCACGCCGAGGATGATGCCGTAAAACACGCCGTGGAAGCCGCCAGAGGTCGTGTGGGAGAAGGTGAAGGCTCCGGGCGCTTGGCCGTGCGAGCCGCCCTTTGCCGTCACGATGATGTCGACGACGACGAAGAGGGCCACTGTGAGGATGCCGACGACGAGCTGGAACTTTGTCGTGAACTTCACCCGGATCACCGACAGCACGATCAAAAGGCCCATCCCCATGAGGAAGAACCAGAACCACCAGTCGCCCGAGAGGTTGAGCAGGTTGGCCGCCAGCTGGCCGACTCCCGACATCGTCATTGGGACGAAGGCCATGAAGCCGAAGGCGTACATCCAGCCCGCCAGGAAGCCCCAGCGCTTGCCGAGGCTTCGCGAGAGGTAGGTGTAGGCGTACCCGGCGCCTGCCATGCGGCGGGTGAAGCCGATTACGACGAAGCCGAGGGCGAGGCAGCCGATGCCGCCCAGGAGGAACGAGAGCGCCGTCGAGCCGCCGGCGATTGCCGCCACTCCTCCGGTGTTGAGCTGCATGGCCATCGCCGGCGAGAGCACCGAGATGCTGATCGCGACGGCGTCGATCGTCCTGAGCGACCCCCGGGCGAGCTGGTCCTTGCCGCCCGGGGGGAACTGTGCCGATCCGGCTTGCTCGGGCGCGAGGACGCCGCCTGCCGGGTCACCTTTGAACGTGGTCATCTTCCCCCTCCACTCGTTTTTGGGATGCAGGTTGTGCCCTCAGACGTACTTGCCCATGCCGCCGGCCACGTCGATCATCGATCCCGTGATGTAGCTCGCCCGGTCGCCGGCGAGGAATGCCACGAGCCCGGAGACTTCCTCCACCGTGCCGAAGCGACCGAGGGGCACCTCGGCCGCCGCCAGGCGGGCGAAGAACTCGTCCTCGGTGGCTTCGGGGGCGCGCCGGCGGCGGATGTTGTCCCACTGCGGGGTCTTCACGAAGCCGATGTTGACGCTGTTCACGAGGATGCCCTCGGGGCCGAATTCCTGCGCCAGCGCCTTGGAGAGGCTCTGGCAGGCGGCCCGGATCACAGTCGTGGCGAAGAAATTCGGGTCGGGGTACTTGCCGTAGACGGCGTTCACGTTCACGACCCGTGGCGAGGCGCTCCGGCGCAGGTGCTCCAGCGCTGCCCGTGTGCAGCGGATCTGCGAGAAGAGCTTCACGTCGATGTCGCCCTGCCAGTCGTCGTCGGCGAGGCTCTCGAAGTTGCCCGGATGGGCCCCTCCGGCGTTGTTCACGAGGAGGTCGATGCCGCCGAGCGCCTCGGCAGCCTGGGCGATGAAACGCTCCACCTCCTCGGCTTTGGTCACGTCGGCGGGCCACCCGTGGGCGCGGGCACCGCTGGCGCGCAGCTCGGACTCGGTCGCCCGCACGTCCTCTGCGCTGCGAGCGCAGAGCGCCACGGCCGCCCCCTCGGAGGCGAGCTCGAAGGCGACCGCCCGGCCGATGCCCTTCGTGGCGCCGGTGACGACGGCGCGGCGTCCGGCGAGGGAGCGCCCCATCAGCCTGCCGCCCCCTCTCGGTCGGAAGTCCCGGCCGCCCGGGCGTGCTCCGAGCGCGCATGCTCGAGCAGGGTCGCCCGTGGCGGGTTGAAGACGTCGATCTCGAGGCAGTGCGACTCGCGGGTGCGAGCTCCGTGAGGGACGAAGGGTGGCACCACGACGACCTCGCCCATGCCGACGGTGCGGACGTCGCCGTCGAGCTCGAAGTCGAGCTCACCATCGAGCACCACGACGATCTGCTCCTCCGCGTGGACATGGTGGGGCGCCTCGGTGAAGGGGGCGAACGAGACGAAGTTCACCATCGTCGACTCGCCGAGAACGGGACGGAACTCGAGGCCCGGGACGAGCTCCAGAGCCCGGATTGCGGCTACGTCGACGAAGCGCCCCGGGGCGGTCGGCTGGCGCCCCGTTCCCTCGGTGGAGAAGTGAAGCTCGCTGCTCGTCATGCGCTCTTCCTCACCTCTCCGCCGAAAAGCCTCGCCAGGCGGGCGATCCCCTCGTCGATGTCGTCACTGACCACGCCGCTGTAGGCGAGGCGGAGCTGATTTGTCCCCTCACCCCCGGCGTAGAAAGGTGGCCCGGGGACGTAGGCGACGCCGTGGCGCAGCGCCTCGGCGGCCAGGGCCTCCGTGTCGGTCCCCGGCGGTGCCGTCAGCCAGACGAAGAAGCCTCCCTTTGGGCGCGTCCAGCCGATCCCCTCGGGCATCTCACGTTCGAGGGCCGCCAGCATCGCAGCCGCTCGGCCCGCATATAGCGCCCTGGCGGCGACGAGATGCGCCTCGAGGTGCCCGCCCGAGACGAAGCGCTCCATGAGGGCCTGACCAAGCGCCCCGGCGCACTGGTCGGAATTCTGCTTGGCGGCGGTCATCGCCTTGAGGAGGGGAGCCGGGCCGACCGCCCAGCCGAGGCGGACGCCGGGGAAGAGGATCTTGGAGAAGGTCCCGATCTGCAGGACCACATCCGGGCCGAGCGACCACAAGCTCGGTGGCGGATCACCCTCGAACCCGAGATAGCGGTAGGCGACGTCCTCGACTATGAGGACACCATGGCTACGGCAGGACTCGACGAGAGCACGCCGGCGCCCAGGCGACATGGAGATCCCTGTCGGGTTCTGATGGTCCGGTATGACGTAAAGGAGCTTCGGAACGCTTCCCGACCCAAGGAGCGACTCGAAGGCCTCGACGCATATGCCGCCATCGTCCATCTGCACGGGGCAGAGCTCGGTCCGGAAGCCGCCGAAGGACATGAGGGCGCCGAGGTAGGTAGGCGCCTCGACCGCCACCTCGTCTCCTCGCTCGAGAAGGACACGGCAGACGAGCTGGAGGGCCTCGATCCCGCCGCTCGTGATTAGGACATCGCCCGGATCCGGGGCGATTCCCTGGCTGCTTCCTAGGAGGCCGGCGACAGCGGCGCGAGCGATCGGCAGCCCCTCGGTGGGGGAGTACTGCAGGGCGGTCGCCGGATCCTCGTCCAAGAGCTCGCCGAGCAGGCGGCGCAGCAGATCGACAGGGAAAGCCTCTCGCGCCGGGAACCCGCCCGAGAAGGTGATCGTCTCGCGCGAACCTGCGAGCGCCAGGATCGCTGTCAGCGCGCCGCCGGCTCGGGCGGTCCTGTCGGCAAAGAGGTGGCTCCAGTCGGCGGGGGGGGCTGGCGAGTCGGGACCAGACGGTAGGGGAGGGTTGGGGCTGCGCGAGCGCAAACGGTGGCTCCCTAGGGCTAGGGTGACATCACTTGAAAGGCACCTTACGTCGGACGGGTGGTGAATGACAAGTGGTTCGGTGCGACTGACCGCGGCGTGAAACGACGACCGCCCCTGTCGGGCCTCCTCGACGTGACGTCGTCCTACCCGGCCGAGCCCGCTCAGCTGGACGCCGTGGACCGGCGCCTCCTCGCTCTCCTGGCCATCGACTCACGGGTTTCCCAGCGTCGCCTCGCAAGAGAGCTGCACATGTCGCCCCCGGCCGTCGGCGAGCGCATCGCCCGCCTGGAGCGTGCCGGGGTCATCCGCGGCTACACCCTCCGCCTCGGCTGGTCCTCGCTCGGCTATGCATCGGTATTCCTCGCCGTTACGGCCGTGCAGGGTGCCGACCAGGGGGCCATCCTTCAGGCCCTGCGCGGCCTGGACGAGGTCGAGGAGGTGGTCGTCGTGACGGGCTCGCTCGACATGCTCGCCCGGCTGCGAGTCCGCGATCACGGGCATTTGCGCCAGCTGCTGCTCTCTCAGATATGGCAGATCGACGGGGTGCAGCGGACCGAGACCTTCCTCGGCCTGGCGGAGATGCCCGAGAAGCCGGGCTATGTCGCCGATCTCCTGTCCCCGGGCGCCGCGGCGACCGCCGCCGGTGCACTGGTGGCGGGCTCGCCCAAGGCGTGAGCGGCGCCATGGGCCTGCAGCACGTCGTCCTCTTCAGCTTCGCGCCCGAGCTCTGCGAGAAGGACGAGGCGGAGATGCTCTCGCAGATCCGCTCCTGGCCGGAGCTGATCGGGGGCATCGACGAGCTTCGCGTCGGCCGGTCGAGCTCCACCGAACGGACACGGGACTACAGCCACCTCATGTACATGGTGGTGGCCGACGAAGAAGCCCTGCGCGCCTACCAGCGCCATCCGCTGCACGAGGCCTTCGCCGCCTTCGTCGTCGAGCGAGGCGGCACCGTGCTCGCTTTCGACTACAACCTCGACGCCGAGACTGTCGTGCTGCCCCGTTGACTACCGGCTGCGGCGGGGGAGCCACCTCCAGGGACCTCGCAGCACGGCAGATGGGCTATTGTGCCGGCGGCAGACGGCGAGCGCCGTCCCCGACCCGTGGAGGAGGTGCCGATGCGACAGCAGAGTGTGACTTCCCTTGCCGCGACGGCGCCTCCGCGCGGCCACTCGGCTCCAAGCGCCCGCTGAGCCC
>JBOGHY010000218.1:0-4785 GCA_050742375.1 Acidimicrobiales bacterium
TGGTCCTCTGGCGGCACCGCCGCCAGGCGCTCCCGCCCGTTGCGCACGGTCCGGATGATCTTGTCCAGGACGATCTCGAAGCGGGCGAGACGCTGGTCGACGTAGTCGTCCGCCTCGTGACGCAGGCGGCGCGACTCCGCCTCGGCCTCCTCACGCATTCGCAGCGCGCGGTGCTCCGCCTGGCGGACGACCTCGGTCCTCTGCACCATGCGCTCGGCCTGGACGCGGGCGTCGTCGATGATCTCGCTCGCCTCCCGGCGCGCCGACGCCAGCACCTCGTCGCGGTCTTTCAAGAGGCGGCGGGCCCGGCGAAGCTCGTCGGGGAACTCGTCGCGGGCCGCCTCGAGCAGTTCGAGCACCTCGTCGCGGGCGACCATCACCGAGGACGACAGCGGCACCGACTTCGCCGTCGAGACGACGTCGACGAGCTCGTCCAGCACTGCCTCGATCCCGCCGTCGGAATCGAAAGCGTCGTCGGCGGCCTCCGGGCGGAGGTGACCGGGATCCTGCTCGCTCACTTGGGCGACCTCATTCCGATACCGCCTTCAAGCGGCGGTGCACCGGCTCGGGCACGAGCGCGCTCACGTCGCCGCCGTAGCGGGCGACCTCCCGGATGAGCCTGCTGGCGATGTAGGCGTGCTGGGAGCCCGTCGGCAGAAAGAGCGTCTCGATGCCCGAGAGATGGCGGTTCATCTGGGCCATCTGCAGCTCGGCCTCGAAGTCCGAGACCGCACGGAGGCCCCTCACGATCACGTTGGCGCCTATCTCCCTGGCGAGGTCGACCACGAGCGTCGACATCGCCACGACCCGGACATTTGGAAGGTGCGCCGTCGACTCAGAGATCATGACCTCGCGCTCGGCACCGTCGAAGAGCGGCTCGGCCTTTTGAGGGTTGCGCAGCAAGGCCACGACCACCTCCTCGAACAGGGCGCTCGCCCTCTCGACGACCTCGAGGTGCCCGTTGTGGAAGGGATCGAAGGAGCCAGGGAAAAGGGCGATGTTCACGCTCGGTCCCGGTCGCTCGAGGTCTCCGTCTCGACTCCGGACGCACCTGGCCTCAACCTGCTCCTCCGAAGGTCGCCAAAGTGAGGAGCGTAGTTCCGTAGCGGTAACCGCGAACGGCTTCATAGGGGGCGGCGACCTCGATCCGGCGCGAGTGCTCGAGCACGACGTTCGTTGCGCGAAGGCTCGAAAGGAGCACCGGCCAGGCCCTGAAGTCGTAGGGCGGATCGGCGAGGGCCACATCGGCGGGCGGCTCGGGCGCGCCCGGCTCGCGCCCGAGCCAGGAGAGCACCTCGGCCCGCACCACGGCCGCGCGGCCGCCAGCGAGATATCCGAGGCTGTCGAGGTTCTCCTCGATCACGGTCACGGCCCGGGGATCGGACTCGACAAAGGTGACCCGGGCGGCGCCGCGGGAAAGAGCCTCGATCCCGAGGGCCCCGCTGCCGGCAAAGAGGTCGAGTACCACGGCACCCTCGACGAGGAGGCGACTTTCGAGGATGTCGAAGATCGCCTCACGCACCCGGTCAGAGGTCGGGCGCACGTCCCCCCATCCCGGCGCTCTCAGCTTGCGGCCCCTGTCCGCTCCCCCGATGACACGCATGACCGGACGATACCGATCACGGCCTCAGCTGCGGAAGAGGAACTGTCGCTCCTCGTCTCCGACGAAGATGTCCACCTCGTCCCGCAGCAGCTCGTGGCCGGGCCCGGACATGCCCGGGTCCGCCTCGACGATCGCGGTCGCGACCTCTCGGGCCGAGACGACGAGGCTGCGGTCCCTCGACAGGCGGGCCAGCTTCAAGTCGGTTCGACCCTTCTGCCTCGCCCCGAGCACGGTGCCGCCGCCGCGGAGCTCGAGGTCGACCTCGGCGAGGTCGAAGCCGTTTTGCGAGGCGACGACCGCATCCACGCGCCGCTCGGCTTCCGGCGTGGGGGGATCGGCGAGGAGCACGCAGCGCGAGGCGACGCTCCCCCGCCCGACGCGGCCGCGCAGCTGGTGCAGTTGGGCGATCCCGAAGCGCTCGGCGTCCTCGATCACCATCACGGTGGCGTTGGCCACGTCGACGCCGACCTCGACCACCGTCGTCGCCACGAGCACCTGCAGATCGCCGCTGCGGAAGGCGGACATGACGGCGTCCTTCGCCCTAGCCGGGAGCTGGCCGTGAAGCAGCCCGACCCGGTAGCCGGCGAGCTCGCCCGCCGAGAGGCGCTCGTGCTCGCCGGTGGCGGCTTTTGGAGGGCGGCGCTCGTCCATGAAGGGGTCGAGGAGCCGGCCCGTCGTCGGGTCCAGCTCCGCCTCTTCGTCCTGTTCGTCGCCGCCTCCTTCCTCCTCCTCGGCGCCCGCCACGAGCGGGCAGATCACGTAGGCCTGGCGGCCCGCGTCGAGCTCGGCGCGGACCTGCTTCCAGCAGGCGGCCTCGCGGTGCCAGGGAAGCCACCTGGTCTTTACCGGGGTCCTCCCGGGGGGAAGCTCGTCGAGGACGGTGTGGTCGAGGTCGCCGTAGACCGTCATGGCGGCGCTGCGGGGGATCGGCGTCGCCGTCATCACCAGCAGATCCGGGTCGAGGCCTGCCTTCTCGCCTAGGCGGGCGCGCTGCTCCACTCCGAAGCGGTGCTGCTCGTCGACGACGACAATCCCGAGAGAGGCGAAGGAGACCTCCTCGGTGAGGAGCGCATGGGTGCCTATCAGCAGGTCGAGCTCTCCGCGGCCGAGCTCGGCGAGGACGCGGGCGCGCTCTGAGCCTGGCGTGCGGCTTGTGAGCAGGCCGACCCCGAGAGGCCGCTGCCCGCCGAGACGGCGGTCGTCGGGAACCGAGAGATCGGCGAGCAGCTGGCGTGCCGAGAGGTAGTGCTGCTCGGCGAGAACCTCGGTCGGGACCATCAATGCGCCCTGGTAGCCGCCCTCGACCCCGACCAGGAGACTGGCAAGGGCCACGACCGTCTTGCCGGCGCCGACGTCGCCCTGCAGCAGCCGATTCATCGGCACTGGCGAGACGAGATCCCTCTCGATCTCCGCGATCGCCCGAGCCTGGGCGCCTGTCAGGCTGAAAGGGAGCGAGGCGAGGAAAGCCTTCAGCAGATCGCGCCTTGCCGGGTCATGGGCGATTCCCCGCGCCGACAGGGCGTGGGCACGCTTTTTCGACACGAGCAGGATCTGCAGGCGCAGGAGCTCGTCGAAGGCGAGACGACGCCGGGCAGCCTCGTGGTCCGAAGTCTCCTCCGGGCGGTGTATGAACCTGAATGCCTCCGTCCGCCCGATCAGGTGCTCGTGTTCGAGGAAGCGCCCTTCTAGCGGCTCGGCGAGCTCGCCCGCCCGCTCGAGCGCCTCGGCCACGTAGGTGCCTAGCTCGACCGAGCCGATGGCGGCTTTCTGGGACTGGGGGTAGACGGCCACGAGCCTGCCCGTCTGGTCCCCGACGAGGTCCACGAGGGGATGCGACATCTGGCGGGCGCCCCTGTAGAGCTGCATGGTCCCGAAGACGACAACCTCCCTCCCGGCTGGAAGCTGGGCTGGGCGCCACGCCTGGTTGAAGAACGTGCACGAGAGACGTCCCGTACCGTCGGCGACCACGATCTCGGACATCGTCCGGCCGTTGCGCAGGCGCCGGCTCGCGCCACGGACGACCGTGCCCGTCACCATCGCCTCCTCGCCCTCTTCGAGCTCGCCGATCGAGCTGGCGTTCGTGCGGTCGACGTAGCGGCGGGGGTAGTGCGTGAGCAGGTCGAGCACCGTCTCGATGCCCATCTGCCCGAGCCCCTTGCGCTTTCGCGGCGGGACGGACTTGAGCTCGGAGACCGGCGTGCGCGCCAGCTGAGAAAGGCGTCGCCCCGCCGCCGGCCCCCTTGGGACGGCGCGCTGCCTCCCCTGGGATGCCGGGTCGCTCACTCGACCGAGACGAGGTAGGGGTAGAGCGGCTGGCCGCCGTGATGGCAGTCGACCGCGAGCGAGGGATGCCGCTCGGAGAGCCACTCGGTGATCCGCCGGGTGTCGGCGGCGCTGGCTCCCGCCCCTTCGATCAGTGTCACCACCTCGTGGGTGTCGCTGAGCAGCCTCTCGAGCAGGCCGCAGACCGCCTCGGAGGCGCTGGCGGCGATCACCTCGATCCCGCGCCGGGACATGCCGATGAAGTCACCCTCCTCGACAGAGCCGGCCGTCGACTCGCTCGCCCGCACGGCCCGGGTGACCTCGCCGGCAACGACATGAGCCGCCGCCGCCGCCATCCGCTCGGCGTTCTCCGCAGAGCCGGCCTCCGGGTCGTACTCGAGCAGCGCCGCGAGGCCCTCCTGGATGCCCTCTGTGTGCACGACCCGGACCGGCTTTCGGGCAACCTCGCACGCCTGGGCCGCTGTGGCGAAGATGTTCTTGTTGTTCGGCAGCACGACGACCTCGCCCCCGGGGGTCGCCTCGATGACCTCGACGATCTCGGCCGTCGACGGGTTCATCGACTGCCCGCCGGCGACGACATGGCGCACGCCGAGCGAGTGGAAGATCCGCCCGATGCCATCCCCAGTCGAGACGGCGACGACCGAGGTGACCGGGGCAGGTTCGGCCGGCGCCTCCGACGGCACCGGGCCCTTGGCCTCCGCCTGGCGAACCCATGACTCCTCCTCGACCTGTTCGCGAAGGTCGGTGACCCGGATCCGGCGCGGCCGGCCGGCGTCGATCCCGGCCTCGATGGCGGCGCCGACGTCGTCGGTGTGGATGTGGCAGTTCCACAGGCCCTCTCCCCCGACGACCACGATTGAGTCTCCGATGCCGGCCCAGACCTCCCGCAGGGCCGCCAC
>JBOGHY010000219.1:0-3846 GCA_050742375.1 Acidimicrobiales bacterium
AGGTAGGCGAGGTCGCAGCTCGCCAAGGTGGGTGCCACCTCGAGCGCGTCACCTCGGATGGCGACGCCGCCGCCCGTGAGCAGCTCGGGCACGCGCAGCGTGAGCGGGAGCGCCGAGCGGGGTGCCCACTGCTTCACGTACGCCATCTGCACGCCGGTGGTGGAGTCCACCCGGTCGGCGGCCT
Source organism: Acidimicrobiales bacterium (assembly GCA_050742375.1). Lineage (GTDB taxonomy): Bacteria > Actinomycetota > Acidimicrobiia > Acidimicrobiales > Bog-793 > JAKATT01. The sequence continues at coordinate 185 of JBOGHY010000219.1, forward strand.
CGAGCAGGCTCGCCAGCAACACCGGGCGAAGGGCCGTGTCGGGGTGGTCCGACTCGATGCGGTCTCGCATGGCGTCGATCCGGGCGCCGTTGTCGGGATGGAAGAAACGTGCCGTATTGCAGAAGACCTCGGTGACGTAGCCGGCCGTGCCGTCGAGGTGGTTCAGGCGGTCGATCTCGGCGTCCAGCTCGGCAGTGTCGAGGTCGTCGGCGTCGGTGGCGACGTAGGCCTGGGCCAGCACTTCCGAGTAGCTGGCGGCGTCGACGGCGGTCACGTGGGTGCCGTCGCGCTTTAGCGCCTGGGCCACCCGGGTGGTGCCGGTGAACATGTCCAGCGCCGTCCTTGCCCCGACGGCCCTGGCCATGGCGGAGATCACCGGCACGAGGCGCCGCTTCGAGCCGAGGTACTTGATCACAAGAGTCGGTCCCGAGGTCCGGCTGCGCTCGACACGAGGTGGCGGACCCGCTCCATCTGAGAGCCGAGGTCCGCCACGTCACGCTCGATCGGGCGGTCCGGGGGCGAGAGGAAGACGAGGACCGCACGCCGCACGGGAGCACCGGTGACATCGCCGAGGGCGAGGGCATAGGCGGCCGCCTGAAGCTCGTAGCGGACCACGAGGTCGTCCAGCGCGGCATCGTCGCGCAGCAGGTCGGTCTTGTAGTCGACGATCACGTAGGAGCCGTCGTCGAGCCTGTAGCAGAGGTCGATGTATCCGTCGAGGATGACCGACGAGACGGTCGTCGACACGTAGAGCTCTCTCCGGACCGGCCCCGAGACGAGCCCGTGGCTCACCGCCGGGGACGACAGAGCAGCTCGTACCAGGCGCTCGACTTCGCCCGCGCGCTCGGCGATGCGCTCGGCGGCCGTCTGGGTGGCGCAGATGCTCGCGAGAACCTCGCCCGGCCGGCCGCCGGCGTGCTCGCCCCCCTGGGCGATCGAGCGGGCGAGGCTCAACGGGAGCGCGTGCAGGCTCGCGTGCACGGCGCGGCCCAGCCGGGTGCCTGCCCGACCGCGACGAAGCGTCGTAGGGCCATGGCCGGCGAGCCCGCCCGCCGGGTCGTCACCCGAGAGGTCCTCGCCTTTGTCGTCCTGGGCTCCGTCGCCGGGGAGATCTGCGCCTTGCGCTTCGCCGACCCTGCCCCGCCCGTCGACGGCGGCGCCCCGTTCCGTCCCTTCTCTGGGCGAGCCTGCACCCTCGCTCGCAAGACGCTGCACCTCTGTGGCGCTCAGGTGCCAGGGCGCCACCGCCGCCTCGGCGAGCACTCGCCGGGCCCCTTTGAAGGCCTCGTACTCCTCGAGGACGGCCCCGACAGCTCCGGGGGCAACCTCACCTGTTCCGGCCGCCTCGCCCGGCCCGCGGCTCCCACCGGTGCCGGCTCGGCCACGCTCGTCCGCTCGCCCAAACTCGTCCCCTCTCTCCAGCTCGACCACCTCGAACAGATCGGGGACCTGAGATCTGGCGGCGAAGGCGGCCTCGCAGAACCTCTCGAAGGCGGTCACCTGCGAGGTGGCCGTCGCAGGACGGCAAGGGCGGTGAGCGCACACGACGAGGTGGTCTCGCGCTCTTGTGGCGGCCACGTAGACGAGCCTCATCTCGTCTGCCTGCTCGGCCTCCCTGCGCACCTGATCGAGGGCGTCGTAGCCGGCCGTCCGCATCGCCGCCCTGAAGTTGACCTCGCAGCCACCGGCCTCGTCGCGATGAAGGACCGGACGGACGGGGCTCGCAGAGGTGGTGCCGAAGCCGACGAGCACCGCAACGGGAAATTCGAGCCCTTTTGCTGCGTGCACCGTCATGATCCTCACGACGTCCTCGTCGAGCTCGGGCACGATCGACTCTGCCGGGCGCAGGTTGTCGGCCAGCTGCGCGTCGACCCAATCGGCGAACTCCGCGGCACCGCCACCGGCGGCGGAGACGAACCGGCGGAACGCCTCCTTGACGAATCGGATACGGCGCCATGCCTCCCGCGGGTTCGGGCCGGCGGCGGCGAGCTGCATTGCCCGCCTCGTCTCGAGGGCATGCTCGAAAGCGGCGACGGCACCGGATGCGTAGGCGACAGCCCGGAAGCTCCGCAGCTGCGCAAGGGCACGAGCCACTCGGACCGCACCCCTCGGAGGATCCTCGCCTTCGGCTTCCGGCACGACCAAAGGGTCGTCGAGCGACCACGACCCGCCGGCGCGCCGGAAGTCGCAGAGCTCGTCGTCTGCACAGCCGAACAATGAGGAACGCAGCACCGCCACGGTGGCCAGATGGTCTCCGGCGCTACCGATGACACGGAGCAGGGCGAGCATGTCCCGGACGTCCTGGGTCCGCAGCAGCAGGTCGGTCGACTCGACGCGGTAGCCGATGCCGGCGGCGGCAAGCGCAGCCTCGATCTGGTCGAGGCCGGTCCGGCGCGGCAAGAGGAGCGCAATGTCGCCGTAGCGAAGCGGTCTCGGCCCATCCTCGGCGGCGGCCCCGACGAGCCAGCTATCTCTCGCCGCTCTACGGACGATCTCGGCGCAGTCGAGAGCCTCCTCGTGACGGCGGTCTGCCGCGCCTCCTGCCGGGTCCTGCTCCCCCCCTGCGAAGTGCACCGCCGGTGCCGCCGCTGGAGCCCTGCGGACTGCGTCGAGCGCCGTGTGCCCGGGGAGCAGGGGGCCGAAGCACTCGTTCACGAAGTCGAGAACGGCGGGCACCGAACGGAAGTTGGACGTGAGGGTCGTAACGGTGGCACCGGAGGCGACGAAGCGGCGCCTCGCCTCGTTGTAGGCCTCGATATCGGCTCCGCGGAAGCTGTAGATCGCCTGCTGAGGATCGCCTACCCGGAACAGGTGGCGGCCTGAGCTCGCACCGGCGGAGGCGACGAGCTCGGCGATCTCGAGCTGGAGAGGGTCGGTGTCCTGGAACTCGTCGATGAGGAGGAGCTTGCAGCGCTCCTGCACGCCAGAGCGGACCTCTGGCATGGACGAGAGAAGGTCGCGAGCCAGGACGAGAAGGTCGTGATAGAGAAGCTCGCCCCTGGCGCAACGAGCCCTGGCGGCCCGCACGGCGAAGGTGCCGAACAACCGAGCAAGAGCCTTTCCGCACAGGTCGACCACCTCGGCGAGCATCGTGGAGCGCGCCGCCTGGGCCCGTTTCAGGTCCTCGCGGATGTCGAAGCGTTCCGGCCCCCAAGTCGGACAGGCTCCGTCCTTTGCCGCCTTTATCTCCGACGAGCCGGAAGCCAAAAGAGCCAGGCAGTCCCGCCAGTCGCTGCCTGAAGAGAGCAGTGCCGCCAGCCGACCTGCCAAGGCACACTTGAGAGCGAGCCGGTCGGTGGGATCGGGACAGGCCGCACCGGCCGAGGCGGCAGCCTCGAAGGCGGCCCTCACGACTGAAGCGGCCCTGTCGACCTCGCCCCTTACCAAGGCGACGACGTCTCGGGCGCCGCTCGGAAGTTCGGCGCATCGGTGCCACTCTGACGACATGGCACGGCTCAGGTCCTGCAGGCGGCTCGTCTTTAGGCCGAGCAGTAGGGCCACCTCGAAGAGTGCCCCGTCGTCCGTGTCGCCCCCGAGCACGTCGATCATCGCCGCCCACTCGCTTCGCCAGGCGAGATCCTGGCGAACCTCGTCGAGGACCTCGAAGCGCGGGGGCAGCCCCGCCTCGATCGGGTGCTCGGCGAGGATCCGATGGCAGAAGC
>JBOGHY010000220.1:0-6173 GCA_050742375.1 Acidimicrobiales bacterium
GAGGATCTTTGCGACGCCCTGGCGGCGGTCGCAGCGAGTGAGCCGGCCGGCTGGTCGGGAATGGGCGTGCGGGTCGAGGTGGATCCCGTCGACATCTGACAGACGCCGCCGCCCGCGTTCCGAGCCGCCGAACATGGCTATTATAGTCATGTGAAGATAGCCTCTGTGTCAGAAACCAAGAGCTCGCTCAGCGCGCTCCTCGATCTGGTCCGCGCGGGCGAGTCGGTCCTGATCGTCGACCGCGGCAGGCCAGTCGCCCGGCTGGAGCCGTTGCGTGCCTTTGACGACGGCGATGCCCGGATCTCCACACTGGAGCGACAAGGGCTCGTCCGAAGGGGAACGGGAGACGCCGGTAAGGCTTTGTCAGGGCGACTCGCCCGCGTCGCCCCCGGTCACGAGCGGTCCGCCGTCCGCGCTGTCGTCGAAGAGCGGCGAGAGGGTCGATGAGATTCTGGGACAGCTCGGCGGTCGTTCCCCTCCTTGTTGAGCAGGACGCAACCGTGACGATGGAACGACGGCTCGCCCAAGACGGCGGGATGGCTGCATGGTGGGCGACACCGATCGAGTGCAGCTCCGCGTTGGCACGGCTCGAACGCGCCGGTGTCCTCGCGTTCGACGAGATGGAAGTGGCCGCCTCGCGACTCGACGCCATGGCGGAAGCGTGGGACGAGGTGCAGCCGTCCGAACCGGTTCGCCGGGCCGCGTTGCGCCTGCTGCGCGTGCACCCCCTTAGGGCCGCCGACGCCATGCAAGCAGCCGCTGCCATCGTGATGGCCGAGCACGACCCGTCGAGTCTCGAGGTGGTCTGCCTGGACGGTCGCCTCACCGAAACCCTCCGGCGAGAAGGCTTCCGGGTTCGGGGGGAAGATCTGTGAGCCGGGAAGGCCGTGGCGGTAGGGCGGCGCCAACCGGCTGCCCACCTCGGAGGGCACGGGGGCGCCGGGGGGCTGGCCCTGCTAGAGTGTCGAAGTCGGCGCATGCCGACGCGTGCCGCGGCGACAGCCGTGTCGCGTCCCGCCCTCCTTGCTGGCCGATCCGGCCGAGGTAGGCCGGTATCAGAAGAAGGTCAGCTCCACGCGTATGCCTGACAAGACGGCGACTATTGCCGAGCACCGGCTGCACGACACCGACACCGGTTCGCCCGAGGTGCAGGTGGCCATCCTCACAGAGCGGATCAACCACCTCACCGAGCACCTGAAGGTGCACCGCGGCGACCATCACACCCGCCGGGGTCTCATGAAGCTGATCGGCCGCCGCCGCCGGCTTCTCGACTACGTAAAGGCGAACGACGTCGACCGCTACCGGGCGCTCATCTCCCGGCTCGGTATCCGGCGCTAACCGGGGAGCAGCATCCGGGCGCCGACATCGCCCGGCACATAGGGCGAAGGGCCCCGCCGGCGTGCTTGACGTGCGCTTCGTGACTCGAGCCCGAGCCAACAAGAACGGCACCGAAGCAGTCAGCTGCCAGTTGCCGGGCCCCGGCCGCTAAAGGCCCAACGCGAGGCGCTGGCGCCCTACGCGGCGGTCGGTGCTCGACAACTGGGAACTGGCCGAGCGGTGCCTCGAAAAGAGGAGTGTCATGGCGAACGCCATCACCGTCTCGGCCCCCATAAGCGGGACCGACCGCCACTTGTCCTTCGAGACCGGCAGGCTCGCCGGCCAAGCCGACGGAGCCGTGCTCGCCCGCATGGGCGACACCGTCGTGCTCGTCACGGCAACGGCGGCCCGAAGGGTCCGCGAGGGAACCGACTTCTTCCCGCTCACCGTTGACATCGAGGAGCGGATGTACGCCATCGGCAAGATCCCCGGGTCCTTCTTCCGCCGGGAGGGGAGGGCCGCCGACCAGGCGATCCTCACCTGTCGCCTGATCGACCGGCCGCTGCGGCCGAGCTTCCCCGAGGGCTTCCGAAACGAGATCCACATCGTCGGCACGATCTTCGGGGCCGACCTCGTCAGCCCGCACGACGTGCTCGCCATCAACGGCGCCTCGGCCGCCCTCATGGTGTCGGGCATCCCCTTCGACGGCCCCCTCGGGGCCGTGCGCCTCGCCTACTCGACGCAAGGGACATGGCTCCCGCACGCCACCTACGAGGAAGGCGACGACTCCACCTTCGAGCTCGTCGTCGCGGGCCGCGCCCTTTCTGAGGAGCCCGACGCCGAGATCGCCATCATGATGGTCGAGGCCGGAGGGACCGAGCGGGCCTGGCAGTACTACGAGGACGGCGCCCCGAAGGTGACCGAGGCGGTGATCGCCGAGGGTCTCGAGGCGGCCAAGACCTGGATCCGCGAGTCGATCGAGCTGCAGCGGGCCCTTGTCGAGAAGGTCGGCCGCAAAGAGACGATGCCCTTCGAGCTGTTCGTCGACTACGCCGAGGACGTCTACGAAAGGGTGACGAACGTCGGTGCGGACCGCATTGCGAAAGCCAACGCCATCACTACCAAGTCGGAGCGTGCCGCCGCTCTGGACGAGGCGACCGAGGAGATCGTCGCCGAGCTTGCCCCCGAGTTCGACGACCGCGAGCGCGAGATCAAGGCGGCCGTCAGGGCGCTCACCAAAAAGGTCGTCCGCCGTCGCATCGTCGAGGAGGGCGTGCGCATCGACGGCCGCGGCCCGAGCGACATCCGGCCGCTCTCGGCCGAGGTCGGGGTCATCCCGACGGCTCATGGCTCGGGGCTCTTCCAGCGCGGCGACACCCAGGTTCTCAATTTCACGACGCTCGGGATGCCGCGTATGAACCAGTTGCTCGACACGATCGGCACCGACAAGACGAAGCGGTACATGCACCACTACAACTTCCCGCCCTATTCGACGGGCGAGACCGGCTTCATGAGAGGCCCGAAGCGCCGCGAAATCGGGCACGGCCTGCTGGCCGAGCGTGCACTCGTCCCGGTGATCCCCTCGGAGGAGGAATTCCCCTACGTGCTCCGCCTCGTCTCGGAGGTGCTCTCCTCGAACGGCTCGACGTCGATGGCCTCGGTGTGCGGCTCGACGCTGTCGCTCATGGACGCCGGCGTGCCGATCAAGGCGCCCGTGGCCGGCATCGCCATGGGCCTCGTGCACGCCGAGGGCGCCTACACGACGCTCACCGACATCCTCGGGGCCGAGGACGCCTTCGGCGACATGGACTTCAAGGTCGCCGGCACGGCCGAGTTCGTAACGGCGCTCCAGCTCGACACGAAGATCGACGGTCTCCCAGCGGAGGTCCTCGCCCAGGCGCTCCGCCAGGCGCACGAGGCGCGAACAACCATCCTCGGCGTGATCCACGAGGCGATCGCCGAGCCGCGCGAGGACGTGAAGCCGCACGCCCCGAAGATCGTCAGCTTCGAGATCCCAGTCGACAAGATCGGCGAGGTAATCGGCCCGAAGGGAAAGGTCATCAACGCCATCCAGCAGGAGACCGGCGCCGAGATCGCCGTCGACGACGACGGCACAGTCGGCACCGTGACCATCGGTGCCAAAGAGCGCGCCGTCGTCGACGAGGCGCGCCGGCGCATCGAGCTCATCTTGGATCCGCCGAGCGCCGAGATCGGCGCGACCTATGCGGGCAAGGTGGTGAACATCACCAAGTTCGGGGCTTTTGTCAACATCCTCCCGGGCCGTGACGGGCTCGTGCACATCTCCCGCCTGGGCCAGGGGCGACGTGTCGAGCGGGTCGAGGACGTCCTCGACCTCGGCCAGGAAGTCGAGGTCCGCGTGGACGACATCGATCCGCAGGGCAAGGTCTCGCTCACCCTGCTCTCGGCCGAAGGACAGGGGCCGCGGGACAGAGATGGCGGCGCCGACGGACATGTGATGGACGGCGCCGACGGCGCCGGCGACGCCGGCAGCTCTCCTGGTGGGGTGAGGCGTGCGTCTTTTGATGCCGAGTTCGATGCCGAGCTCGAGGCTGCCTACGGGCACCTCGGCCCTACGGAGGCACCCGAGGACCGCGGTGGTTCCCGCCGCGAGCGTGACGGGGGGCGCCGCCCCACCGGCGGCCGGCCGGAGCAGGCCCGCCGGGAGGGCGGGGGGCCGCGGCGGCGCCCGCGGAGCGGGCGCTGAGCTTGCCGGCCGGTCGATCGGCGCAGCGGCGTCGAGCTCGTTGATCGTCACCTCCACGCTCGCTTCGGGCATCCGCCTCGTCACCGAGTCGATGCCGGACGTGGCCTCGGCCTGCGTCGGCGTCTGGGTCGGGACCGGCTCGCGCGACGAGGCCGACGACCAGGCAGGGGTCTCGCACTTCCTCGAGCATCTGCTGTTCAAGGGCACCGAAAGCCGTTCGGCGCGCGACATCGCCGAAGCAGTGGACGGCGTCGGCGGCGACATGAACGCATACACGACGAAGGAGTACACCGCCTTCTACGTCCGCACCCTCGCCGAGAACCTCGATCTCGGCCTCGACATCCTCTGCGACATCCTTCGCGAGCCAGCTCTGCGGCCCGCCGACGTGGACGCGGAACGCCAGGTCATCTTGGAGGAGGTGCTCATGCACCTCGACGAGCCGGCCGACGTCGTCCAGGAGCGCTTCGGCGGCGCGATCTTCCCCGACCATACCCTCGGCCGGGAGGTGCTCGGGCTCCCCGAGGTGGTGAAGCGAGTGACGGTGCCGGAGATCCGCGCCTTTTTCGAGCACCACTACCGCCCGCGCAACATGGTGGTGGCGGCAGCCGGCAGCATCGAGCACGCCGAGGTTGGAGCTGCCATCGAGCGGCGGTATGTCGACCGCGAGGGCGGCGGCGCTCCCGAGCGGACAGTGCCGGGGGCCACTGTGCGCCCGCTCGCCTTCGAGCGGCGCGACTGCGAGCAGGCGCAGCTCGTGCTCGGAGTACGGGGGCCTGAGCGCCGTTCGCCCGAACGCTTCTCGATGGCGACGCTCAACCACGTGCTCGGAGGCGGGCTGTCGAGCCGTCTCTTCCAGGAGGTCCGAGAGGAGCGGGGGCTCGCCTACTCGATCGGCTCGGACCGCGTCGCCTACGAGGACTCCGGCGCCCTCATGGTCTCGGTCGGCACCGCCCCCGAGCACACCGCCGAGGTCCTTGGCCTCCTCGAGAAGCAGTTCGACGCCCTGCAGCGAGACGGCATCACCACCCGCGAGCTCGAGGTGGCAAAGGGGCACATGCGTGCCGACCTTTTGCTCTCGCTCGAGGACTCGGGCGCCCGAATGTCCCGCATCGGTGCCAGCCTGCTCCTGCACGGGGAGGTGCTCACGGTCGAGGAGGTGCTGCGGCGCATCGAGGCCGTCAGCCTGGCGTCTGTTCGCCGCAACGCCGAGCAGGTGTTGTCGGGCACGCGCGTGCTGGCGGTCGTAGGGCCCTTCACAGAGGAGAGCCTCCTCGGGCAGCGCTGAGCGAGGCGAGTCGCATCTCCGCGCGCCGGCAGCTCATGGCCTTCGCCTGCACAGCTACGGTCTGCGGGATGAATGTGGCCGTGCTCGGAGCCGGTGGCCGGATGGGCGCGACGGTGTGCCGCGCCGTCGAGGAGGCGCCCGATCTCGATCTGGTGGCCGCAGTCGACCCCGCCTGTGCCGGGCGCGCGCTTTCGGAGGTCGTTGCCGGGATCGGAGGCCAGAGCGCCGCCCTCGAGGTCCTCGGCAGCGTCGTAGAGCTGGCAGGGCCTCGAGATGTCCGACCTGACGTGGCCGTGGACTTCACCGTGGCGGCGGCGGCGACCACGAGCATGCTCTGGTGCGCCGCGCATGCTGTCCATGCCGTGTGCGGGACGACGGGCATCGGTGAGGAGGATGTGGGCGAGATCAGAGGGGCGTTCGAGGATTCGGCGGCCAATGCCGTGCTGGCGCCGAACTTCTCGATCGGCGCCGTGACGATGATGGCCTGCGCGGCGCTGTGCGCCCCGCACTTTGCCGGTGTCGAGATCGTCGAGCGTCACCACGACCAGAAGCGGGACGCTCCTTCGGGCACCGCCCTGGCGACGGCGTCGCGCATCGGGGCCTCCCGGCGCGCCCGGCAGTCAGGCTCGCTCGGCGCCGATCCGACCGAGGACGAGAATCTTCCCGGAGCCCGGGGTGGCGTCGGCGACTCGGGAGTGCACGTCCACTCGGTGCGCCTGCCCGGCCTCGTCGCCCATCACGAGGTTGTCTTCGGGAACCCGGGCGAGACGCTCACGATCCGCCACGACTCGACCGACCGCGCCTCGTTCATGCCGGGGGTGCTCCTCGCCGTGCGGCGGGTGGCGG
>JBOGHY010000221.1:0-5742 GCA_050742375.1 Acidimicrobiales bacterium
GCACGTACTCAGCGCGCTGCAGCACCTCCCTCCCCATCACCGGTGGGAGGTGAAGGACGGTGGCCGACATGTCAGAGCCGGCGCGGCTGATCGAGTCGTCGATCGCGCCGGTCAGGCGGTAGAAGACCTCGGAGCGGAGGTAGACGCCGTCTGCCCCGCTTTCCACGAGCAGGCCAGCCTCCAGCAGCCGGGAGCGGAATACTTCCTCAGCAACGCTGGTCAAGCTCTGTTCCCTCGCCTGCCGGAGCGAGCTCCAGGAGGGCGCGCTCCATCGCGCCGATGGACTCGAAGGTACCCCTTCGCAGGAGCCGCTCGGGGAATTCCAGCCCGAAGGCATCCTCGAGAGCCAACATGACACTCACGGTGGCGTGTGAGGTCATGCCCAGGCGGAACAGGTCGTCATCGTCGCCTACCTTCGAGATGTCTACTGGAAGCCTCGCGTACTGGGCGATCAACCGGCGGATCTCCTCACTCATCACGACATCGCCTCCCCTTCGCGCGCCACGACCACAGCCGCAGCGATCGGCCCCTCGTGGGTGAGGCTGACGGCGAGCTCCGATACGCCCGCGGCGAGGGCAAGCTCCTCGGCACGCCCATACAGTCGCAGCGACGTGCGTCCCGAATGCTCACGGACCACCTCGATCGAACGCCACGGTGGCAGCTCGTCGCCCGCCCCGAGAATCTTGAAGGTGGCCTCCTTGGCGGCGAAGCGGGCAGCAAGATGGCCTGCCCGCACGGTCTCCGACCCCTTCGCGCACGAGAGCTCGTGGGGGGTGAAGACTCGCTCGAGGTAGCGGCGGCCAAGGGCCGCCGACGCTCTGCTCACATCTTCCACCTCGACGATGTCGACGCCCACCCTCACTCCGACCTCCCTGTCCGTCCTGCCAGGACCATCGGAATGCTATCGGTAGAGGCGAGGCTAACCTTGAGCTTCGGCAGCAAGGTCTGCGGCTTCGCCGCTCGGTACATCAGCTCTCTCCGGTAGCTACCCCGAGAGCCTGATCGATGTCCTCGAGAATGTCATCGATGTGCTCGATGCCGACCGAAAGCCGGATCATGTCCGGCGTGACGCCGACAACGGCGAGATCTTCGGGCGTCAACTGGCGATGCGTCGTGGACGCCGGGTGGCTGACGAGCGACTTGGCGTCACCGAGGTTCACCAGGCGCTTGAAGAGCTTCACGGCGTCGAAGAACTTGATGCCCGCTTCGTAGCCGCCGACAGCGCCGAAGGTGAACAGCGCGCTTGCGTGGCCGTCGAGGTATCGCTTGGCCATGGCGTGATGTGGGCTGTCCGGAAGCCCCATGAAGTTCACCCAGGCCACGCGGCGGTCAGAGGCGAGGAAGTCGGCGACGGCGCGGGCGTTCGATTCGTGGCGCTCCATGCGCACGGCCATCGTCTCGAGCCCCTGCAGGAGCAGGAAGGCGCCGAGTGGGGAGAGCGTCGAGCCCTGGTTGCGCAGTCCGACCGTCCGGCAGCGGACGATGTAGGCAGCCTCCCCGAACCGCTCGGCGTAGATGACGCCGTGAAAGGCGGGCTCCGGTCGACTGAAGATCGGGAAGCGATCTGGGTGCTCGGCCCAGGGGAAGCGGCCGCCGTCCACGATGGCTCCGGCGAGCGTCGTGCCGTGGCCACCGACATACTTCGTGAGCGAGTGAACGACCACGTCGGCCCCGTGCTCCACCGGCTTCAACAAGAGGGGCGTGGCGACGGTGTTGTCGACGATGAGCGGGATCCCGTGGCCGTGGGCCACTGCTGAGACGGCTTCGATGTCAACGATGTTGCCTGCGGGATTGCCGATGCTCTCGCAGAAGATCGCTTTCGTCGACGAGTCGATCAACTCTCCGATGGCCGCGGGCGAGTCGTCCCTCGCAAGGCGCACCTCGATCCCCTGAGTGGGGAACACGTGCACGAACAGCGTGTAGGTGGTCCCGTAGAGCTGCGGAGTCGAGACGATGTTGTCGCCGATGGCGGCGATGTTCTGGATCGCGTAGAGGACGGCCGCCGTCCCCGAGCTGAGCGTCAGCGCCCCCACTCCCCGCTCGAGCGCCGCCAGGCGCTGTTCGAGCACGTCGTTGGTCGGGTTGTTGAGGCGGTTGTAGTGAAAGCCGGGTTCGTCCATGTCGAAGACCGCTCCGGCGTGGGCGGCGTCGTCGAACTCGTGGGCCACGGTCTGGTAGATCGGAACGGCGACGGCACGGGTCGAATCCGATCTGTAACCGCCGTGGATGGCGATCGTCTCGTCACGCACGACGTTGCCGTGTGGCCGCCATCATGGGAGGCACGACGCCGGCCCGGCCGGTGCTAGCAGGGGCGCCCAGCGCGCCCCCGCGCCCCCGCGTCACCCGCCGGTCCACTTCCCTCAGCCAATTCGAGTACAGCAGTCGCCCCGGGCCGCGCCAGGAGTTGACTAGGCGCCGCTCGATCTCCTCGAAGGGGAACTGTGTCGCCAGCCCGGGCTCACCTCGAAGCCGCCGGGCGCGTGAGGCGAACGAGTCGAGAAGGCAGAGGCTTTCGTTGTCGAGGTAGCCGACCGGCGGCGCCGGGAGCGTCGTCGTCTCGCCCCGAAGGAACCGTCCCATGTCGCGGCGGTGCTCGCGAAGCAGGCTCGATGTCGAGTACTCGGGGTGTCCCTGGACGAGCACGAGCAAGCAGCCGCCGCTGTCCCCTGCGAGCACGCCCCAACCGATGTCCGGCGAACCGAGGACTGGGGCGTAGCCGCGTTCGACCAAAGGGAAGAGGGGAACGTCGTTCTGGCGGGAGTGCGGCATGGCGACTGGAGTGACGAGCCCGTTCGAGAGCGGATGGTTGGCGCCTACGACGTGGCCGAAGACTCCGGAGCACTTTTCTTTGAGAAGCTGCCTGTCCACCCCGTCGAGGGCGAGCACGGCCGCGTGGGCCGCCAGGCACGACAGCACTGCCGAGACGGTCGCCTCGATCGCCCATTTGAGCAGCTCGATGAGGACTGCCCAGTACGGCTCGTGATCGAGACGGGATGCCAAGGGCTCGGTCCCAGTGACGATGAGGGCGTCGGCCCCGTGCTGGTGGAGGAGCCCGAGGTCGTAGTAGCGGCCGGAAGCGTACGCCCGTACCTGTGGCGTACGTTCGAGGCCGGGCATGAGGTAGCGGCGGAGCCGCACCCTCAAGCCTTCGGATGCCTCGCGGACGAGCTCGATGAATTGTCGCTCGGTGTCCGCAAAGGCGGCGTCCGGCATGTTGTTGACGAGCGCCAACTCGATCGGCGGCGTGGCAGCGCCGTCCGGCTCGCTGTCGGATAGCGCTGCGCGGCCGGAGAAGTCACCGCCCTGAGACCTGGAGGCTCCAGGGGAGTCGATGGCGAGTGTGATGGGAAGACCTCCGCTCCCGGTACTTTCGAAGGAGGAAACCGCGCCGGCCCATCCGGCTGTGTGGACAAATTATGCACTTGCAGGCGGCGGGTCGGCGGCGGTGAAGCGTTTTTTCGATCACGGTGAGCGCGCGTGACGCCATGGGGCCACGGATTCGAATACCCTGAGAGGGTGAGGGCTGGGGGGCTCGTGCACGGCTGGAGGGCGCGCGCGTGATCAGGGTCGCGGTGGTCGGCCTCGGGTCGTGGGGTCTCTGCGTGCTCGAGCGCCTCGCGCGCAATCTCGCCCGCGAGCACCGTTCTGCGCAGGTCCACGTCATCGATCCGGCCGCTCCCGGACCGGGCGTGTACCTGCTCGACCAGCCCGACTACCTGCTCCTCAACACGCCGTGCGGCCAGGTCTCGCTCTACGCGATGCCAGACGACGCTGCTCGCCCGGCCTACGGAGAGTCGATGTACGAGTGGCTCTCCAACATGGGCTACCGCTGGGTGGGGGACAGCTGCCGCGTGAGCGCGAGGGGGCGCGAGATCTCGCCCCACGACTACGTGCCGCGCCGCGTGATGGGCGCCTACCTTCAATGGTTCTTCGAGGCGCTCGTTGAGGACGCCCCTCTCCAGGTGGAGATTTTCCAGCACCGGGCCCGCGCGGTCGACGTCGTCGAACAACCGGGCGGGCGCGAGCTCGTCCTGTTGTCAGACGGTGGCTCGGTGCTCGTGGACGCTGTCGTGCTCGCCACAGGACATACCGCGAACCTCGACTCCGCCGACGGCGTCCTTCGCCCCTACCCGGTTACCGGCTACGTCGAGGCATTGCCCGCCAGCGCCTCGGTGGGGATCGCCGGCATGGGCCTCGTCGGCATCGACGTGGTGACGGCTCTCACACTCGGAAGAGGAGGCTCGTACTCCGAGGTGGGGAGCCGTCTCGTGTACCACCGCAGCGGCCGGGAGCCGTCAGCCATCTTCGCCTTCTCCCGCAGCGGCCATCCCTACTGCGCGAAGGCAGTGGCAGCTCTCGACGAGAGCGACGAGCACCCTTCGGTGGTCTGCCGGCCTGAGTCGGTTGCGGCGATCGGTCGCACCGATGCCGGCGGCCGGCGCCAAGTGGACCTTCGCACCACGATGCTCCCGCTCCTTTTTGCCGAGATGCAGGCGCGCTACTACGTGCAGTCGGCCAAGCTTGCCGGCGGCGACGAGGCTGCAAAGCAGGTGGGCCACCGTCTCGAGAATTCCTGGGCGGCGCAGCGTTTTGAGGCGGAGATCGCCGCACTGGCAGCCCGTTACGGCTCATTCGACGCCGAGCGCCACTTCTTCCCCCCTGCCGGTGAGTTCGCTTCCTCTGCCGACTACCAGGCCCGGCTCTACGAGATGGTGCGGGCCGATCTCGACGATGCCCTGCAGGGCCCGTCGAGCCCGGTGAAGAGCGCCTCCGAGGTGCTGCGGTCCCAACGCGACGCCATGCGCTCTGTCATCGAGTTCGCGGGGCTCACCCTCGAGTCGTACCTCGACTTCCAGGCCAACATCCGCAGCCGGGTGAGCCGTCTCGTGGCAGGCCCTCCGGCTGTCCGTTCCCAGCAGATGCTCGCCCTCATGGATGCCGGGGTTCTACAGGTTCCCTTCGGTCCCGCTCCGAGGCTGACCTCGGCGAGCAAGGGTGGTTTCGTGGTGCGATCGGGCGAGCTGGACACCCCCCACTCGGCACCGCTGGACGTAGTGATCCAGGGTCACCTCGAGGATCCGACTCTGCACCGCTCCCGCTCAGAGCTGCTCACGAACCTCTATCGAGCCGGACGCATGCAGCAGTTCCATTATGGCGACACACCTGTCGGGAGCGTATCCCTCGACGAACAGTTCCATCCGATCGACGTCCATGGACGCGTCCAGCGCCGCCTGTGGGCGTTCGGCGCGCTGACCGAAGGGGTGCGATACTTCACGCACTACGTTCCGTCTCCAAAGAGCCGCCGGCGTGTCTTTGTCGATGCCGACGCCTGCGTCAGGGAAATGCTCGCATGAGCCCTGTCGGCGCAGTGGCACAGCTTTGCCAGGGTCAACTCGCTCTGCCGACGGGACGGTCGTTGGTGAGAGGACGCTCGAACCTCGCCGACAGCTTGCAGGCGTGCGCTGCCCCTGGGGCAGAGACGGTCGAGGTCAGCTCCAGGTACGCCGTGAGCCAATCAGAGAGCAGGCGCCTGTGTGATCGACCCCGCCCTCGGGCCGGTCGTCCGAACCGCCGCCGGGCGTTACCGAGCTCGGTCGAGTCGTCCCCGCGTCGAAGGCGCAGCCGCATCGCTCGAAAATAGCCGCTCGTCGTGCCGTCGCGGGGGAATCAACCTGACGCGTGGTCGTCAGGGACAGTGAAGGGGGCTTGGCTGTCCCCAGAACCTCGATGGTCGGATAGGGT
>JBOGHY010000222.1:0-7004 GCA_050742375.1 Acidimicrobiales bacterium
GTGGTGGATCTCGGGGGAGGGGTGGCCATCGCCATACGCATCGAGAGCCACAACCACCCCTCGGCCGTCGAGCCCTACCAAGGGGCGGCCACCGGCGTCGGCGGCATCCTCCGCGACGTGTTCACCATGGGTGCTCGCCCGATCGCTCTCATGGACCCGCTCTTTTTCGGACCGCTCGAGGACCAAGAGAGTGCTTTCGTCTTTGACGGCGTCGTGCGGGGCATCTCGGGATACGGAAACTCGGTCGGGGTGCCCACCGTCGGTGGACAGCTGACCTTCGCGCCGTGCTACCGGCACAATCCCCTCGTGAACGTCTTCTGCCTCGGTCTCTTGCCCGTTGGGCGCCTCGTGCTGGGGCGTGCGTCGGGCGTGGGCAACCTGGCCGTGCTTCTCGGCTCGCTCACCGGCCGTGACGGGATCGGAGGAGTGAGCGTGCTCGCCTCTGCTGGCCTTGCGGGCCGAGCGGGGGGGCCGCGCTCGGGTGCCGCGACGGGGGCGAGCGAGACGAACGTCACCGACGACGATGCCAAGCGGCCGAGCGTCCAGATCGGCGATCCCTTCGAGGAGAAGCGCCTGATCGAGTCGTGCCTCGACCTTCTCGACCAGGGCCTCGTCGCCGGCATCCAGGATCTGGGCGGAGCAGGTCTCACATGCGCCGTCTCCGAGACGGCGGCCCGGGCGGGCCTCGGGATGGACGTCGACTGTTCCAGCGTGCCGCTCCGCGAGCAGACGATGACGCCGGTCGAGATCATGACGAGCGAGAGCCAGGAGCGGATGCTCGCCATCGTGGAGCCGTCTGCGCTCGACGACGTCCTTCGGATCTGCCGCCACCACGAAGTGCGTGCGACCGTCATCGGAACGGTCACTCCTCCAGTCGACGGAGTAGGGCTCGTCGTCGTGCGAGACGGCGAAGGAAGTGTGGTCGCCTCGCTACCGGCGAAGTCGCTCGCCGACAATGCCCCGCTCTATCGCCGGCCGCTCGCAGAGCCGGCAGGGAGTGCAGGGGCGGGCTCACCCGGGCCGATGGCGGTGTCGGCGTGTGGTCCGAGCCAGCGGCAGCGCGACTGGTCGGAAGACCTGCTCGCCCTCATCGAGGATCCATCCTTCGTCTATCAGCAGTACGACCACCAGCTCTTCCTCAACACGGTGCTCGGCCCTGGGCAGTCCGACGCCACCATCTTGCGCCTGGCGGCACCAGGTATCCCCGAGAGCGGCCGGGGTCTGGCGCTCACCTGCGACGCCAATCCCTCCTGGTGCGCGGTTGACCCGCGGGCGGGTGCCGCTCTCACCGTCGCCGAGTCGGCGCTCAACATCGCCTGCGCCGGAGCCCGACCGGTGGCCGTGGTCGACTGCCTCAACTTCGGCAATCCTGAGCATCCTGAGGTGATGTGGCAGCTGTCCGAGGTCATCGACGGGATCGCCTCGGCCTGCGTCGCCATCGGCGTACCCGTCGTCGGTGGAAACGTGTCGCTCTACAACGAGACCGGGGGCGAGGACATCGATCCAACGCCCGTCATCGCCATGGTCGGCCTGCTCGATCTCCTCGAGCGGCGCCCGGTCGGGATCGCTCTCGCCGAGGGCGACGCTCTCGTAGAACTGGGTCCGACAGTCTCGCCCGGCGCGGGAGTCGAGGCCGGCGAGGCACCGGCGCTGGGGGGATCTCGGTGGGCACGCGAGATCCACCGGGAGCCAGGCGGAGAGCTGCCCGCACTCGATCTCCCGATGCACCAGGCCGTGTGCGGACTCGTAGCGGGACTCGTCGCCGCCACCGCCCGTTTCGGATCTCCGCCTGTCCCGATCTCCGGGGTGCACGACGTGAGCGGCGGTGGGCTTGCCGTGGCCCTGTCGGAGATGTGCCGGGCCTCGGGTCGCGGTGTAACCGTCGACGCCGTCGCCAACCCGGTCGAGCTCTTCAGCGAGGCGCCGTCGCGCGTACTTCTTTCCACCGCCGATCCGGCGGCGCTCATCTCACTCGCCGGCACTCACGGGGTGGCGGCCCGCGTCATCGGCCGGAGCAGAGGAACTCGCCTCGTCGTCGAGGGACTCGTCGACGTCGACGTCCGATCCGTCGCCGATGCCGGCGCCGGTCGCTACGACGTCCTAGCGGGTCCGCCCGAGGATCCACCTTCCACTTCCACGTCCGCCAGGAGCTGACTCGCACAACCGCTGCCACCGGCGTGGTCGATCCCCATTGGGGACTGGCACCCATGGGAAAGCAGATGACCTGGTAGATGGCCTGTGCCCGTCGAGACAGCCGGCCTAGGGTGTTTCGCGAGCAACCTTGATGTGCTCCCCGGCTCGGCTACCGCCTCAAGATGCCGTTGGTGGGGTCTGGAGGTCGAGCCCGGACGTCCACAATGAGCCGTCGATCATGGCTTCGGCGACCTCGACGAGAGGAAGGTTGTGGCTGCGCGCGTAGCTGCGCAAGGCGGCAAAAGCCGCTTCCATGTTGAGGTTCCCGCGTTCGGCGACGATGCCCTTTGCCTGCTCGATGGCGATGCGGCTGTTGAGAGCGTGCTGCAGTTGCTCGTTGAAGATCTGGGCCTCGAGGCTGGCACGGTGTTGGAGGATGGCGATGGTGGCGACGTCAGCGAGCGCCTGGGCGGCCTCGATGTCTGCGGGCGGCATGTCGCCGGGTTCGGTGTGGAACAGGTTGAGCGCGCCGATGACGGTGCCCCGGAGTCGCATCGGCAACGCGTGCGCTGAGCGGAAGCCCGCCGCGAGGGCCTCGGCGGCGAATCGAGGCCAGCAACTATTGGCCGCTGCCAGGTCCTTGTTCACCACGGCCCCACCGGTCATGTAGCAGTCGAGGCAGGGACCTTCTTGTGACTGCAGTTCGAACAGCTCCAGAAGTCGCATGGCCTCCGACGAGGAGGCCATCACCCGGAGATCGCCGTCGGGTGCGACCAACATGAGGCCGGCTGCTCCGACGCCGAGCACTTCGACGCACCGATCGGCCAGTAGCGTCAACAGCTCGACGACGTCGAAGTCGTCCACGAGCGTGTCTGCCAACTCCACGAACACCCTCGCGAGTTTCGCTTCTCTAGCCATAGAAATATCCGCTCACCTCGACTGCCGCCTGTCTTCTCGCCCTTCTTGGACGAGTCGAAGCCATGGTACGACCATCGCCACCTGGACGTCTCGTCGTCTCCCGGAAGTACCGATCTCACGGGTAGAGCTCGCCCGCGCTTCTCGTGTCATTGAAGCGCAGCCTCCTTGCGACCACGTCGCCGGCCACCGCGGCGAGACGACGGTCCCTGGCAAACGCGTACGCCCTGAGCCGGATGAGAGCTTGCGCGACGCCGACTTGCAGCTGGACCGCAACCATGCCGGCGGCCTGGTGCACGACATACTGAAAATCGGCACCTGCTTCCAGTTCCGTGGCGAGTCTGCCTGGTGGGGCTTGCGCCTGCAGTACGAGGACGGTCTGGGCTGCGACGTTGGCGAGGACGAGGGCGTCGGCGTACTGATCATCGGAGAGCGGCCCCGCTGTGTCACGGTAGAGGCTGAGCGCTCCGAGCCGGACCGAGCCCACTTGGAGTGGGAAGCCGAAGACTCCGCGTACCCCGGCTGCGACGGCCGGTCCGGCGAAGGCAAGCCAGCGGGGTCTGCTCGGGCTGGCCAGATCAGACTCGAGCACCGGGCGATCGTGATGGTAGGCATCTAGGCACGGCCCTTCCCCGAGGGCGAACTGCAACCTCTCGATGAGGTCGCTGACCTTGCCGGTGCTGCAGAGTGAACCTTTCGGCATATCGCCGGACATCAGCATGATCCCGGCGCCACTCATGGCCGTGACCTCGGCGCAGACCTCGCAGAGGCGCCGCGTACCGAGGGCGGGACTCCCAGGGCCGAGCAGTCGCTCGAGAATGCGGAGCCGCCGCTCGCCGGCGGCCACTCACCGTTTCCCAAGGTCTGAAGGCGCGACGACACACCCTTCCGTCAACTGTGGCTACCCGCGAGGAGCACCGTGCCGGCGTGTTGCCTGGCGGACCCAACGTTGCATGGGGCCGCGCTATGACCGCGAACCGGCACAGAGCCGGTGACCGCTGAGAGCTCTGCCCCCATCAAGGCGTCAAGAGCCCCCACAGCCAGATGCCCGACTCGGCCAGGACCCGGCGCGCTCAGGGCTGACACGGGGAACAACGAGGAAACGATGAGGTGACAGAGACCACGACTCCCCTACGTCAGTACTGTGATCGTTACGGCTGCCCCTGCAGCACGAGGGAGACGGCAGGAGAGCCAGGACCGGTCGTCCCCGTGCGCAAGAACCGAACGGCTTTTAGATAGGAGCCGACCAGGCTGTCCTCGCAGTAGGGCAGATCGTGGGAAGCGCAGAACTCTCGCACGATGCCCTGCACGCGCGGCAGGTTTGGCCGCGGCAAGGCCGGGAAGAGGTGATGCTCGATCTGGTAGTTGAGGCCGCCGAGCATGAAGGTCGTGAGCCGGCCACCGGTAACGTTTCGGGCGGTGATCACCTGGCGCTCCACGAAACCCAGTCGAGCGCCGGCCTCGACTATCGGCATGCCCTTGTGATTTGGCGCGAAGCAGAGGCGAAGATACACGCCGAAGAGACCTTGCTGCACCGCTATGAAAGCCAGCGCCTTGAGAGGCGACAACAGCCAGAACACGGCCGTCAGGTAGAGACCCGCGTGAATAAAGAGGAGTGCCGCCTCGACGATCGCTTGGCGGTCACGTCGCTTTGCCAGGGCCCGAGAACTCGTCACGTGCATCCCGAATTCCAAAAGGATCATCGGGACGAGTGTCGGGACACGCCACAAAGCACGGAACCGCTGGGCTCGGCGGCTCCGCCCTGCGTCCGCCTCCGTGCCGACAACGGCTGCCACGGGGCCGATGTCGGGATCTCGACCGAGTTGGTTCGGGAAGGCGTGATGAGCCGAGTGCTTCGAGATCCACCACCCGTAGCTCAGTCCAGTCAGGGTGTTCCCGACCAACAACCCGAGTAGCCGATTGGCCTCGCGGCTGGCGAAGATCTGCTGGTGGCCGGCGTCATGGCCGATGAAGACGACCTGTGTGAACGTGAAGGCGAGGAAGGCGGCGAGCCCGAGCATGCCCCAGGACCCGCGCACGATGAACAGAGCGGCCCACCCGACGCCGAGAGCCGCGATCGTCAATGCGATCTTGGCTGCGTAGTACCGCGATCGCGGCTCCAAGAGGCCGGCACCGCGGACCTGCTCTGTCAGCAGGCGATAGTCGCTTGGCGTACGTCGAACCGTGGCCGTTTGCATTCGGTGCGCTCGCTGCTCTCTCCGGTGGAACCATGCCTGGTTGCGTCACCGGGGACTCGAGTAACGCCGAGAGCCACACGCTCCCGTCCGATCGGCCTCAATGATACATGGAGCGAGGCAACAACGTCGACCGGGCGCTCGCCGCCTGCCAGCATCTCGAGGCGCGTCGTGGCGATCTCGCCGACCCTGGCAGGAAGACCGCCACTCGCCGCGGCGAGAGCTCGGCCGAGACGAGACAGCCCAAGCGCGTGTGCCCCGGCGGGTCCTGGCAGCGAGTCGTTCGCCCGGCCCCATCGCCCTCTAGACAGGCATGCCCAGCGCAACGCTCTGGTCTTGGGATGAGCGGCAGGCTCGCTGCGGACCCGGGATGCCCCCTCAGTCGGCCCGGTGCAGAAGAAAGGTCCCCGTCGCCCGGCTGACGAGCCGGGCGTCGCCGTCCTCAACCCGTGCTTCGGCAAAGGCGATCTGGCGCGTGGCCCGCACGACCGCTCCCCGCACGCTCAGAGAGTCGCCGACGGCGGCAGAACGCATGGTCTCGGTCTTCATCTCCAGTGTTGCCTTTGAGCGGTCGCCGCCTGACAGTCCGGCGTTGACGGCGAAGTTCATGGCGGCGTCGAGCACGACCGAGTGCACGCCAGCCTGCACGATGCCATGCGGGTTGCAGGCGGCGGGTAGCGGCTCCCATGACGCCGTCGCCCAGCCGGCCCGGTCGTCGTCCTCGACGCCATAGTCGTCGAAGGCGACGCCGATTGCGTCGAGGATCTCCATCCCCCCGTTGCCGAGCCAGCGGCTCATGTCTCTCGGGGGGACTTCGCTGTCTCGGCGGAGCGGCCGAGAGGTGCTCGAACCGCTCGGCTTCGCCACGGGTAGTCACGGTAGCGCCCGCGCGGGGGCTCCTACCCGCCGGCTCTTCTTGGGGCGGTGCCGGGCGTCCGGGCAGGCGATGCGAGCTCGGCTGCCGCCACAGGCGGGATCGCAGTCCTGGATATAGCATGGAGTGCCGCGATCCGGCAGCGCCGGAGAAGCGGTGAAGGCTGTGTCCTTCACTCGTGAAATGAGCGGAGGTCGCCGTAGCCCTCGCGCGGTGACCTCCGCCGTTTCATCTCACGAAGCCCGACGGGCAGGAGCCTGTTGTCGGCTCGGGGCCGAACGTCGGCTCCGGGCCGAACGTCGGCTCGGGGGCCGGAGGTCCGGAGGCCCGATTACAGCCTGCTCGCCCTAGGCTCTTGAAAGACCGGACCGGCACGTACCGTCATGAGCCGGCGGGCGACCGAAGGAGGTTACCGATGGCGAATGCCGTGATCGTGGATGCTGTCCGCACCCCTGGTGGGAAGCGCAACGGCAGGCTGTCCGGATGGCATGCGGCGGATCTTGCCTCTGAGGTGCTGAAGGCCCTCGCGGCCAGAAGCGATCTTGACCCGGCCACAGTCGACGACGTGGTCATGGGCTGCGTGATGCAGGTGGGAGACCAGGCGCTCAACGTCGGTCGAAACTCTGTGCTGGCAGCCGGCTGGCCCGAGTCGGTACCGGCGACGACGGTAGACCGTCAGTGCGGCTCCTCTCAACAGGCGCTCCACTTCGCCGCCCAGGGCGTCATGGCCGGGGCCTACGACATCGCGATCGCCGGCGGCGTCGAGACGATGACCAGGGTTCCGATGGGGGCCTCGATCGGCTCGGGGGTGGGCTTCCCCTTCGGCCCGAGCGTGCGCCGTCGCTACGAGCCTGCCGGCGGCCTCGTTCCCCAGGGCATCTCCGCCG
>JBOGHY010000223.1:0-5011 GCA_050742375.1 Acidimicrobiales bacterium
GCACGGTGAGCGCCGCTGTCCGCCACGCCGCCTATGACCACGCCGCGAGAGGCAAACCGATACTTATCGGCGCTGTCATCGACGAGACGAACACGATGAAGCCCTTCGACGTGCCCGCTCTGCAGGCAGCCGAGATCCAGGCCCACACGATCAATGCGGATGGTGGGGTCATGGGCCGACCGATCAAGTTCAAGGTCTGGAACGACCAACTCAATCCGGCGCAGACCCGCGCCGACGCGCTCAAGGCCGTCGCCGCCAAGGTGAACATCTTGTGGGTCACCTGCGACGTCGACTACGCCACGCCGGCGATCGAGGTCGGACTCGCCCACCACCTGCTCACCATCTCCCCATGCACCGGCACCAACCAGGTCGGCCCCGCCCGCTTCGGCAAACCCGGCAGGCTCGCCTTCACCTTCGGCAACGCTCCCCAGTCCGACGGGGCTGTGCTAGCCCGGCTGCTCATGCAGAAGCACTGGAAGACGGTCACCGTCGTGACCGACAAGCTGCTCACGTACTTCATCGACGTCTGCCAGAACTTCACTGCGGACTACAAGAAGATGGGCGGCAAGGTCATCTCTCAGCTCACGTACACGACCGGAGACCACACGGCTGCTCAGGTGGCTCAGCGTGCCGCCACCTCCGGTGCGTCGGCAACGGTGCTCTGCACGACGACGACCCCGGACTTGTCAACCTTCGTGACGTCGTTGCGCACTCTCGGCAACAACAAGCCGCTCGTCGGTGCCTGGTCGATCGACGGCGGATTCTGGGAGCCGCACAGCTCCACGATCTCCAACAACATCTGGTGGTCGACCTACGCCTCGGTCTTTGGTGACGACCCGAGCCCGGCCGTGCGCAGCATGATCAAAGAGCTCAAGAAGGCACACGAAGCCCCGCTCACCGGCGGCTTCGTGACCGGGCCGAGCGCGCTCGAGGGCATAGTGACCGCCATCAAGCGGGCGAATGGCAGCCTCGACGGCGCCAAGCTTGCAAACATCATCGAGCACTTCCGGAACGTCCCGACGCTGTCAGGCCCGGTCAGCTTCTCGGCGAAGTGGCACTCGGTCGTCGGTCGTCCCTATCGGATCATCGAGGTGACCAAGGACCATCCGCACTTCGTGGAGGTGCTCTCCCCAGGCAAGTACGCGGCGGGCGCGTAGCACGGCTGGCCGACCCGTCGGCTGGGCGACCTTCCGGGGCTCTCGACACCGGTGCGGTCGCCCCACGAACAGCACAGTCCTGAAGCCCACCGGCGGGCCGGCCCCGGTTCCGCCGGTGGGCTCGATTGCGAGTCCGTGTCGGTCGCCTACGCCGGCCTGCTGGCGCTCTCGGGCGTGAGCTTCTCGCTCAAACGGGGCGAGGTGATCGGGCTCATCGGCCCGAACGGCGCCGGCAAGACCACGCTCGTCAACGCGATGAGCGGCTTCGCCCGCGTGAGCGAGGGGCGCGTCCGCCTCGGCGGTCGGGAGATCACCGGGTTGACGCCCGAGAGGCGGGCACGCCTGGGGCTGGCGCGGACCTTCCAGCACGGGCGGCTCTTCTCGGGGCTCAGCGTCCGTGAGAACGTGGAGCTCGGCGCCCTCGCCGTCGGGGCATCGGCTCGAGAGGCTCGCCAACGAAGCGACGATCTGCTCGTCGAGATCGGCCTGGCACCCCTCGCCGGCACCGAGGTCTCCCAGCTCTCTCACGGCGACCAGCAGCGAGTGAGCGTGGCGCGCGCCGTCGTCGCCCAACCGGCCTTCCTCCTGCTCGACGAGCCCGCGGCCGGGTTGCCCGCCGAAGTGCTCGAGGACCTGCGGGGCCTCGTGCGCCACGCCCGCGAGGTGCGTGGTGCCGGTGTGGTGCTGATCGACCACAACGTCGAGTTCGTCCTGCAGTTGAGCGACCGCGTCGTCGTGCTCGACCACGGGGAGGTGCTTGCCACAGGCGACCCCGACTACGTGCGCGGCCACCCGGGCGTGATGTCTGCCTACTTCGGGACGGTCATGTCGGAAGACGAGCCGAGCGCCGTGCCGCCGGGATCGCCGAAGGGGGATGAGGCGCGATGAGCGCCGAGGCGCCCCTCGGCACCGCCGCTCGCGAGACACTGCTCGAGGTGCGCGACATCGAGGTGACCTACGGCCGCGCCGTCGCGGTGCGCGGCGTGTCACTAGCGGTCGGTGTCGCAGAGGCGGTGGGGCTAGTGGGCCCGAATGGCGCCGGCAAGTCATCCACGCTGCTGGCGCTGATGGGCGCCGTCCGCCGCTCGAGAGGCGACGTGCTGCTGGCCGGGCGTGCTCTGCCCCGCAACCGTCCGGAGCGGGTGGCGGCCCTCGGTGTGGCGATGGTGCCCGAGGGGCGGCACCTCTTCGCGTCCATGACGGTGCGCGAGAACCTCCTGCTCGGCCGTTTGGCGAGGCGCCCGAGGAGCACACCGCGCCTCGATGAGGCGGCGCTTGGAGAGCTGTTCCCCGTCACCCGGGAGTTCGCTTCCCGCCCGGCCGGGCTGCTCTCGGGCGGCCAGCAGCAGCAGGTGGCGATCGCACGGGCGATGCTGGCGGACCCGGACCTGCTCCTGCTCGACGAGCCATCCCTCGGGCTCGCGCCGACGGCGGTCCAGGCGGTCTTCAGCGCGCTCGAACAGATCCGCCAGCTCGGCGTGGCGATCCTCCTCGTGGAACAACGCGCCGAGCTCACTCTCCGCTTCTGCTCGCGCAGCTACGTGCTCGCCGGCGGAGAGGTCCGCCTCGAGGCAGACAGCTCGACCGAGACCGAATCGGTCGTTGCGGCATACTTCGGAAGATGAGCCGAGCAGCGCTTCGGGCAGTCGGCACGCCGTGACGGCGATCGGGTACCTCGTCGACGCGGTCTCCCTCGGAGTGATCTACGCGCTCATCGCCGTCTCCGTCGGCCTCGTGTTCGGAGTGCTTCGCCAGGTCAACCTCGCCCAGGGCGAGGTCATCGCTTTCGGCGCCTACTCGCTGTGGCTGATGCGGGGCCTGCCGACGGCGTTGGCCATCGTCTGCTGCTTCTTCGTCTGCATCGCCGCCTCGCTCGTGCTGCAGGTGGTCGTGTTCCGGCCCATGCGTGGCGCCTCTCCTCTCACGACCCTCATCGTGACCTTCGGCGTGAGCTACGCCCTCGAGGCCGTCTGGCTGATGGTCTTCGGCCCCAACGGCAACCCTGTGACCCCGCTCTCGTGGCTCAACGACACCGCAGTCGGGGGCCAGATCGCGCTGCGCTGGATCACTCTCGTCGAGATCGGTGTAGGCGTCGTGCTGTTCGGCGGGCTCTACCTCGTGCTCTTCAAGTCGGCGCTCGGAGTGAGGATGCGGGCTGCGGCGGAGGACTTCCGCACCGCGCGCCTCATCGGCGTGCGCATCGACCGCGTGGTGACGTGGGCGTTCGTCCTGTCGGGAGTCACCGCCGCGATCGTCGCCGTCCTCGACACCGTGCAGTTCCCGCTCGTCACGCCGTCCTTCGGTCTCACCCTGCTCGTTACGGCGTTCGTCGGCGTCGTGCTCGGCGGCGTCGACCAGCTCGGACGGGCGACGGCCGGGGGCTTCATCATCGGCTTCGTCAACTCGATCCTCGGCTCGGTGGTGCCCGAGCAGTCGCTCGTCTTCGTCCCTTCGCTCACCTTCGTCTTTGTGATCGTCGTCCTGCTGCTACGGCCGGACGGACTCTTCGCGCCGCGCGGCTCCGGTGTGGAGCGGGTGTGAAGGCCGCCATCACGCGGGCCCGCCTCCGGCTCGCGGCCGAGCTCGCCGGCCCGCTCGCGCTCGTCGGGCTGGTGGCGCTCGTAGGAGCGAACCTCTCGGTTGCCCAGCAGTCCAACGCGGTGAGCGTGCTCGTCGATGCGACGATCGTCGTCGGCCTGTACGTCTTCATCGGCAACTCAGGAGTCATGTCCTTCGGCCAGATCAGCTTCGTCGCCGTCGGCGCATTCGCGGCAGGCATCTACACGAGCCCGCCCGGCTTGCGCCGCACGACGATGCCGACGCTGTACGGCTTCTTGTCGGCGGCGCGCCTCACCAACATCGAGTCGCTGCTGCTGGCGGCGGCGGTCGGGGGCCTGTTCGCCCTCCTCGTCGGCCTCGCCCTCATGCGGCTCTCGGGTCTGGCTGCCGCCATCGCCACCTTTGCCGTGCTCGAGATCACCTACAACCTGCTCTATTTCTGGGACAAGATCGGGCCGGGGGCTACGACGCTGTCGAACGTGCCGGTGACGACTGGCATAGGCCAAGGCGCGATCGGTTGCGCAGTCGCGGTCATCGTCGCCTTCGCCTACCAGCGCACCCGCTCGTGCCGCCAGCTGCGCGCCTCCCGCGCCGACCCGTTGGCGGCCCGCGGCGTCGGCGTGTCGATCTTCCGCCACCGTCTCGTCGCCTTCGTCATCTCCGGCGCGGTCTGCGGCTTCGCCGGGGGTCTGTTCGTGCACTCGCTGGGCAGCATCAATGCCAGCCAGGTCTATCTGGACCTCACATTCTTCACCCTGGCGATGCTCGTCGTCGGCGGAGCGCAGAGCCTTTGGGGAGCGACGCTCGGTGGCACGCTCTTAGGTGTCCTTTATGCCTTCCTGGTGAACGCCGAGAGCGGCACGACCGTCCTCGGGCTCCACTTCACCCTCCCGAACGGGCTCTCCACGATCCTGTTCGGGTTGCTGCTCGCCGGCGCCCTCATTTTGGCCCCGAGCGGCCTTGCCCGCGGCCGTGAGTTCCTTGCCGTCACCCTGCGAGAGCGCACTCCCGTGGCACCGCGGACGCCGGCCGACGAGGGTGCCTTGGAGCCCCAGAAGACGGCGCCCGGGAGGGCCCCGGAGCCCCAGAAGACGGCGCCCGGGAGGGCCCCGGAGCCGCCGGGAACACTGGCCGTGGCGGACGGATCGCCCGAAGCGGCCGGCTAGGCCCAATACCAGTAACTTAGAGTTACAACCGTGGTATTCTCCGTGGCGTGCCACGGGTCGGGCAGCCGAAGCCAGACGACGCACGGCGCCTTCGGGACCACGTCGCGCTCGGAGTCCTGACCGCCACGT
>JBOGHY010000224.1:0-6431 GCA_050742375.1 Acidimicrobiales bacterium
CCGACGCCGTGGGCGACGGCATGGTCGGGTTGGCCGTCGTAGCCACCCTCGCCGAGACGCGCCCTGATCACCCGGTCGATCTCGGAGACCTCGCAACCCGGCATCGCCACGGCCAGGGCGTCGTCACGCGCCGCCAGCAGCAGATCGAGGAGATCGACGTAGCGGCTCTCGAGCGTCCCGGGGCAGAAGTTCTTCGTCAGGTCCGTCCAGTAACCGTCGGCGCAGACCCAGATCTCCATCAGCGTGGGCTGGTCCTCGACCACCGGGCGGTGACCTGTGGCGGTGAAGGTCTTGATTCCCGGACCGGACCAGACGAGCGTGAAGGCGCGCGCCATCTCCACCTTGGACTGGTAGCCGATACCCGTCTCGTGCACGAACCCCTCGAACATCGCACCCACCTCGCTCTCGCGCATGCCGGGCCGTATGCGGGAGGCGATGTGCTCGAGCCCGAGCGTCGCTAGATCCTGGGCGATCTGGAGGCGCTCGAGCTCCTGGGGGGTCTTCACCGACCGGGCGCGCACGAGCAGGCCGGTTGCGTCGAGCACCTCGCGCGCCACCGTGTTGAAGGCCTCGAAGTACGCCTTGGTGAACACCGTCGGCTCGCCGGCCATCCGGTCGGCGCTTTGAGCGCTCTGCGACATCTCGATCCCCACGCGCCGCCCGAGACCCCTGGCGGAGAGCACCTCGAGGCACGCCGACAGCGCTCGCTCGGCCGGCGGTCGTGCATCGGCCGGGTCGTAGTGGGGATATGTGCGAATGTCGGCCGTCCAGGCCGTGCGGGCGGCGTCCTCGAGCTGAGGCGCCACCACGACGAGGGTGGGTGCACCCTCGACGGGGAAGACGGCAAGGTCGTAGCCCTTCATGCACCAGTAGTTGGTCAGGTACACGAGGTTGTCCGGCGAGCGCACGACGAGGGCGTCGAGGTCCTCATCGCGCATAAGCGCACGGACGCGCTCGAGACGGGCCGTGTCGGGGGCCCAGAGGGTCATCGCAATGCCTTTCTCCGGGGGCCGCTCACCACTCGCGGAACGGCGGAGCCGGCTCGCCGTGCGCCTGCTCCCAGGAGACGACGCGGTTGCGCAACGTGCCGATCCGGTCGATGGTGCACTCCACCACGTCACCGGGTTGCAGGTACCACTTCTCCTTATCGGCCTTGAAGCCGGCGACCCCCGACACAGTCCCGGTGGTCAGCACGTCGCCGGCGGCGTAGCGGATCGGCGAGTGGTGGGCGATCAGCTCCGGGATCGTCACCGACATACGGCTCGAGAAGGAGTGCTGGCGTAGGTCGCCGTTGACCGTCAGGCGCATCTCGAGGTCGTGCGGGTCGCCGAGCTCGTCGGGCGTCACGATCCACGGCCCGAGCGGGCAGAAGGTGTCGATGGACTTGCACAACGAGAAGACCCCCGAGCGCATCTCCCTGCGCTGGATGTCGCGTGCGGTGATGTCGTTGAAGATGAGGAAGCCGCCGACCAGGGCCTGCGCCTCTGTCTCGTCAAGGAAGCTCCCCGGGCGTGCCAGCACCACCGCCAGCTCCAGTTCGTGGTCGAGCTCTCTCGTCAGTTGCTCGGGATAGACGATGTCCTCGTCTGGGCCGATGATGGCGTCGATGTTCTGGAAGAAGACGATCCAGGGTGCGATCGCGTGTGACCAATTGACGTTCTTCGACTCGTCTTCGTGCTCTCTGAAGTTGCCCGAGGTGTGGATGAGCTTGCGCGGGATGATCGGTGCGCGCAGCCGCACGTCCTCGAGCGGGAAGCGCGGCCCGCTCGCCCGGCGAGCCGCCTCGAGCTCGGGATCGATCTCGAAGAGCTGGCGGATCGACGCGATGCCCTCGATGGTCACCGCCTCCTCGTCGTCGACGACCCCGGGCCGTGTGCGCCCGTCGGGGTCGGTGAACGTGATGAGCTTCATCGGATCACCTCGCATGTTCGTGCAGTCGCCAAGGCATATACCTTCGCCGTCCTCACGAGCTCGTCGACGGAGAGGTTCTCGCCGTCTTGATGCGGAAGCCCGCTCGAGGCTCCGTAGTTGACCGTGTCGATGCCGAAGCGCGTGAGCACGGCGGCATCCGAAGACCAGCGCACCGTGTCCAAGGCCGGGCGCTCGCCGAACACCTCTTCATGCGACTGCCCGATCGCCTCGAGCAGCGGATGAGTCGGGTCGATCTCGGCACCGGGCGACGTGAGGTATATCTCGCTCGTCACGCCGGTGCCTGTTTGCGTGTCGTCGAGCCGGCGGACCAGTGCGCGAACGTGGTCGCGGGCCGCCTGAGTTCGCATCGTCGGGGGGACGCGCACGTCGAGAAACAGGTCTGTTCGCTCGGGAGTGCGGCTCGCTCGCCAGGGATGGCCGCCCCGAATGGCAGCGATGTTCACCACTCCCGGCTCGCCGCCGTAGGCGCTGTCGAGCTCGTACTCCTCGATCCAGGCCTCGATGGTCGCGAGCAGCGCTCCCATCGTGAGGATCGAGTTCTCCTTGCGCCGCGATCGGGAGAAGGCGGTGTGCACGAACGGGCCGCTCGTAGAGAGGCGGACCCACATCGTGCCGTAGTGGCCGGTCACAAGACGGTTCTCGGTCGGCTCACCGATGATGCAGACGTCGGCTGCAGCGCCGCCGTGGGTGACCAGGTAGTGGGTGCCGGCCGAGTAGCCACGGTAGGCGGCGCCACGGAACTCCGGCTCCCACTGCGCCTTCTCGATCTCGCCCGCCACCGCAGCCACCATCACGTCGCCGGCGAGCGCAATGCCTGCGTCGTCCAGGGCATGGAGCGCTTCTATGTAGCAGGCGATCGCCCCCTTCATGTTGGCGATGCCGAGGCCCCAGATCCGACCTTCGCGGGCAAAGGCGTGCGGCTGGAACCCCGGCCGCTGCCGCAGGTGCTCCTCGTTCCCGGAGTAAGACGTGTCCATGTGCCCGTTGAGCATCAGGGTCGGCCCGCCACCGTGTCCGCGGCGGATCCCCACTACGTTCGGGCGGCCCGGCTCGACCTCCTGCCAGGTGGTCTCGAGGCGAAGGGCATCGAAGCAGGCGGCCACGCGCCGGCCCATCTCCTCCTCCTCGCCGGTCGGGCTCGGAGTGTCGACGAGCGAGCTAGCCACTGCGACGAGGCGCTCCTCGTCGACGGCCGCCGTGATCTCTGCGACGAGCTTCGGCTCGAGGATCATCCGCGTACGTGCGGCAGCACTGACCTGCCGAAAAGCTCGATCTGGGCGTTGCGGTCCGCTCCCCACAGTTCGAGCATGATGTGGGTGCAGCCGGCGTCGCGGTACTCCTCGATCGCTTTGATGCAGTCCGACGGTGTGCCGGCGATGGGCCTGGTGCGCTCGAGCACCGAGTCGCTCACCGCCGCGGCGGCGGCGAGCCGGCCCCCTTGGCGCATGGCCTCGGCGACCGGTCGGATCTCCTCGCGGTCGAGCCCGGCGGACTCGAGTAGCTCGTCGGCCGACGCCTGGATGTTCTCTACCTTGTTGGCGAGGTACATCCCGGCGATCTCACGGGCTCCCTCGCGACCCCTGTCGCGGTCTTCGTCGATAGAGGCGATGATCGTGCAGCCGAGGTCGATGCGCTCGGGGTCGCGTCCGGTGCGCTGCGCGCCCGTCTCGAGGTTGCACCGCGACCGGCGCACGAATTCCGGCGTGGTGATGCTTGGCGTGAGCAACCCGTCGGCGATCTCGCCCGCCATCTGCTGCAGCTTCGGCCCGGTGCCGGCGACGTAGATGGGCACGACGTCGCGCGGGGCCGAGGCGTCCGGCTTCAGCGCAGGGACCACGGCGTCGAAGACCTCTCCGTGATGGTCAAGCTCGTGGCCGGCGAGCACGCCCCGCACGATCTCGATGCTCTCGCGGATCGTGGCGAGGGGCTTGGCGGCGCTGCGCTTGCCGACGCCGGCCTCTCGCATGAAGATCTTCGACGCGCCGAAGCCGAGCAGCAGACGCCCGGGTCCGGCTGATTCCTGGGTCACCCGCGCCTCCATCGCCACCTGGATGGGGTGGCGGGTGTAGGGCGAGATGATTCCCCAGCCGACGCTGAGCCGCTTCGTCGCGCCGCCGATCATGGCTGAGAGCGCCGTCGAGGAGCGCGCCTCCATCGAGTGCAGTCGCCACCACGGGTAAGCCTCGGCCAGCCAGATCGTGTCGAAACCATGGCGGTCGAGCTGGTCGGCATGACCGAGGATCTCGCCCACCGGCTCCATCGTGAGCTGCATCACCCCGATCCGTAGCTCAAACGCCATCACACACTCCTG
The DNA here is from genome assembly GCA_050742375.1 of Acidimicrobiales bacterium. Taxonomy (GTDB): domain Bacteria; phylum Actinomycetota; class Acidimicrobiia; order Acidimicrobiales; family Bog-793; genus JAKATT01. The sequence goes on from JBOGHY010000224.1 coordinate 4,244, forward strand.
TCGTTCGCCGAGCGTCGGCGGAGCCGGTGCCGCCCGCACGAGTCACCTTCCGACATGGCGGGTTCAGACGGCCGCGCGGCACCTCGACCATCGAGCTGGTTTCGCACTCCGGGCTTGCTCCGGCCCCTCGCCAGCAATGTCGGCAGGGAATATTTGATCAGAAGATCGGAAAGGCTGCAAGCACGTTGCCGGAGCCTTGTGGCACCGGCCCGGCCGGGGTTGCCTATCATCCCGGCCGGGGTTGCCTATCATCTCGCCATAGCTCAGGACGCGCGGCCCCCCGACGTGGTGATCGTCGGCAGCGGCATCAACTCGCTCGTCTGCGCAGCGCTCCTCGGTCGCAACGGCATGTCGGTGACGGTGCTCGAGCAGGCCGGCGAGCTGGGCGGGGCGGTGCGCACCGGCGAGATCACGCTGCCGGGCTTTCGTCACGACCTCTACAGCGCGTGGCACCCGCTGTTCGTCGCGTCGAATGCCTACGCCGAGCTGTCGAGCGACCTCGCTCGCCACGGCCTTTCGTACCGATGTGCGGAAGCTGTGACCGCGACGGCCTTTCCCGACCACAGCTCGCGCCTTCTCACCCGCGACCGGACGGCCAACGTCGCCGAGCTCGACGCGGAGGGGGGCAGAGATGGTGCGAGCTACCAGATGGACCGCGAGGACTTCGACCGCTTCGGCGCCGCCGCGCTCGGCCTGCTCGGCACCGAGGTGTTGGGGTGGGGCGGTGCTCGCTTCGCCCTCGACTCCTTGCGTCGCCACGGCAGGCGACAGAGCGCGGCCCTGCTCGCCTCCCTCGTCGAGTCGACGCGTTCCTGGGTGGGGCGGGCCTTCAACGATCCCGCCACCGGCGGGCTTTTCGCGCCGTGGGTGCTGCACACCGGCCTCGGCCCCGACTCCTCTGGATCAGGCTTCATGAGTCGCGCGATCGTGGGCCTGCTCGAGGGCTTTGGCCTGCCAGTACCCGAAGGCGGGGCCAGCCACCTGGTCGATGCGCTCGTTGGCCTCGTTGGTGAGCAGGGAGGGTTGTGCAGAACCGGCGCCGAGGTCGAGGCCGTGCTGGTGCGCCGGGGCCGTGCGCGCGGCGTGCGTCTGGTCGGCGGCGAGGTCGTGGAGGCGGGGCGAGCCGTCGTCTGCAACGTGCCGCCCCCCGCCCTCTACGGTCGGCTGCTCGCAGATGCCCCGCTTCCTGCATGGGCGCGCCAGGCGGCCTCTCACTTCCGGTTCGGCAGGGCGGGGATGCAGCTTCATTACGCGCTCTCGTCGCCGCCGCGCTGGCTCGGGGACGAGCGACTCGCCAGTGTGCCGATCGTGCACCTCACGGGCGGCCTCGACGCGGTGGCCCGCGCCGTCGGAGAGGCGGAGCGGGGCCTTTTGCCGGCAGAGGCGACGATCGTCTGCGGCCAGCCGTGCGTCGTCGACCCGGGTCGCGCGCCGGAAGGGGCATCGATCCTCTGGGTCCAGCTGCAGGAGCTGCCGCGCCGCCCGGTCGGTGACGCCGCCGGCGAGCTCGCCGTGGACGACGGGTGGGACGAGTCCCTCCGCGAGCGGTACGCCGACCGGATCGAGCGGCGGATCGCCCACCAGCTGGAGGGGTTCTACTCTCAGGTCCTAGCCCGCAGGGTTCTCTCGCCGGCGGACCTCGAGGCAGCCAACCCGAACCTCGTCGGCGGCGACATCTACTCGGGTGCCTGCGATCTCGACCAGGGGCTGTTCTTTCGTCCGCGTCCCGAACTGAACGGGCACCAGACGCCCATCAAGGGGTGCTACGAGATAGGGGCCAGTACTCATCCGGGCCCCGGTCTCGGAGCGGGGTCGGGGACAATCGTGGCGAGGCACCTCTTGCGGGCGCGACGCCCGGGCGGGCTGCCGGGCCCGGCGTCCCGGCTTGTCGGCCGCGCCCGCGCCTCGGCGTCCTAGCCGGCCGCTTCGGGCGATCCGTCCGCCACGGCCAGTGTTCCCGGCGGCTCCGGGGCGCTCCCGAGCGCCGTCTTCTGCGGCTCCGGGGCATCCTCGGCGGCCGGCGTGCGCGGTGCCACGGGAGTGCGCTCTCGCAGGGTGACGGCGAGGAACTCACGGCCGCGGGCAAGGCCGCTCGGGGCCAAAATGAGGGCGCCGGCGAGCAGCAACCCGAACAGGATCGTGGAGAGCCCGTTCGGGAGGGTGAAGTGGAGCCCGAGGACGGTCGTGC
>JBOGHY010000225.1:0-4533 GCA_050742375.1 Acidimicrobiales bacterium
CGGCGTCCGAGTCGAAGAGGATCCCGCCCTCGCCCGAGACGGCGTCGAGGTGCCCGGCGATGCGGGAGGCCACCGCCGGCGTCCCGCAGGCGGCCGCCTCGGTGATGGTCATGCCCCAGCCCTCGCGGACCGAGGTCGAGGCGAGCACCCAAGCGCGGCGGTAGAGATCGACGAGGGCGTCGTCGTCCACACGACCGGCGAGGCGAACGACCCCTCTGAGACCGGCGGCCGCGATCGCTCCCTCGAGCGCCCCGCGCTCGTAGCCCTCCCCGGCGATCACGACCTCGAGGCCGGGGTGCCGGGGGCGCAGCGCCGCCGCCGCCCCGACGAGGCGCTCCAGACGCTTGACGGGCACGAGGCGGCCTACGGCGACCACGAGCGGGTGGTCGGCGCGCAGTCCTCCCGGGCTGAACCTCCCGTCGATCCCCGGCGGCACCACGAAGACCCGCTCCGGGCGCAGGCCGAGCAGCTCGACGATCTCGGTCTTGGACGACTCCGACAGGGTCACCACCGGACTCGATCGGTAGATCGGCGGTGCGGCGACAGCCTCGATCCACCGTCCGGCACGGGCGAGGCCGGGCGGCAGGACCATGTCCCACATCTCGGCGTGCACGTGGTGCAGGAAGACCGCACGACGCCCCCCGAACCACAGCGGGCTGAAGAAGGGCATCCCGTTCCAGATCTCGACAAGGGCATCGGGATCCCGGCGCCTCAGCCCGAGCGGTGCGCTCGCAAAGATGCCGTAGCGACCGCGGTGGCGGTCGACGAGGTACCCGTCCCGCTCGAGGCGGCGCGGGGCGCCGCGAACCTTCGAGGTCCTCAGCATCACCTCGACGCCTGCCGCCGCCCAGCGTCGGGCGATCTCGTGGGCGTGCAGCTCGGAGCCGCCCGCCTCGGCGTCGTGCAGATCCCTCCAGGCCACCATGGCGACACGACGAAGACCGGCGGCCCGTGCCGTCTCGGCGAGCTCGCCGCCCGATGGCCGCGTCGGGGCGGCCTCTCGCCTTTCGTGGCGTTCGGGGAGAGGATCCGGGGCCGCAACCGGATCGCCGAGCGGCTCGGGGGCAGAGCCGCGGGTGGCGCCGCCCACGAGCTTCGAATGCGACAATTTGCTCACGGACGCGCCGCTTTGTCGCGGCCCGCCGACCGTGGCGGGCGGCGGTCGATGGGCGATCCGGCCGAGTGGCGCACGCTTGGTACCAAAGCGCCCTGCCGTCGCAAAGCAGGCACGTGGCCAGGGCCGTCCGGGCCCCGCGCCGGCTGCGGGCGCCTCTGGAGCAGGAGCTCGAGGTTCCAGGTGACGACCTCTCGAAGGCCCGGCACCTTGAGCACGTGGCGGGCGAAGCCCGGGAGGTAACGCGGCACCGCCTCGACAAGATCGAGTCTTGGGTGCGAGGAGACGTGATGCAGGGTCTCGCCCACGTGCACCTTGTAGAGGTTCGTCCCGAGGCGGTTCTTCGGAGGGTGCCCAGTGCGCCGCTCGAATCGACGCTCCGCCCGCTGGCCCCCGAGGTAGTGCCATGGCGAGACCTCGTGGCCCCCCCAGGGCGAGTACCAGTTAGTGAAGGACACCCACACGTGGCCGCCGGGCCGCACCACCCGAGCCAGCTCGTCCAGCATCTGGTAGGGCCTCTCCACGTGCTCCAAGACGTTCGAAGACACAACGAGGTCGACGCCGCCGCTGCGGAAGGGCAGGCGGTACCCGTCGCCCCTCACGGCGCCCTCGGGACTCGCCCCGCGCCAGGAGAGCTCAGAGCTGTCGGGCTCGACGACAAAGCAGTCGGCCCCCGCCGCCCGAAAGGCGCTCGAGAAGTAGCCGGCGCCGCCCCCGACGTCGAGGACGACCGTGTGAAGGAGGCAGATACGTTCGCCGAGGAGGCGGGCGGCGTCCGCCGCTATCACCCCGTAGAAGCCGTCCGGATCGCGGCGCCAGGAGGCGAAGGCGGCAAGCAGCCTGCCCGAGCGCCGGAGGGTTCGCTGCGCAGTCACGCCCCCGTGACGAGCTTCGGCACGCCGCGTCCGGTGCCCGCCCCATCGGGAGGCTCGCCGCTCGCGGTGCCGTCTGGGCCCGGCCTGCTTCTCCGCTTCACCTGCTCCTCGTGGTACTCCGCTTCGACGTTCACGGCCCACGTGTCGTACTCCTCGCCGAAGAGGTTTTCGATCGTGAGCATCGCCGTCAACATCGAGTGGTCCTGATTGTTGTAACGATGCATCCCGTTGCGGCCGACCGGGTAGAGGTTCGGCACCTCACGCTCGACGAACCCACGGATGGTCTCGACGCGCTCGTCGTAGCCCGGGTCGTAGACGGGGTAGGCCTTCGGCATCCGCACGACGTAGCCGGCCTCGACGGAAGCGGCGTCGACGAGGTCGATGGAGGCCAGCTCGTCAGCGCCTAGGCGGACGAGGTCGGCGTCGGCCATCTGCCACAACTCGTCGTTCTCGAAGACGAAGTACTCGAGCCCGAGGCAGGTCCAGCCGTCTTTCACCATCTCCGGCGACCACGACCCGAAATTCTGTATGCGGCCGAGCCGGACCTTGGGGTCGTGCACGTAGATCCAGTTGTCGGGAAAGCCTTTGGCGGCCGGCACGATGAGGGCGATGGTGAGGAAATCGCGGTAGCGCAGTCCCTTGGCGGCCAGGCGAACCTCCTCGGGCGCCGGCGGGTCGAGCATGAGGACGAGATCGCTTAGCGGCATCGACGAGATGACGTGGTCCACCTCTATCTCGTCCACGGCGGCGCCCACGGCGGCTCCCGCTGCGGACAGAGCGCCCGGCTCGCCCTTGCCCCGGGTTCCCCCGTCGCTTTCGGCACGGTCGCCCCGGACCATCCCGATCTCGACCGCCACGACGCCGCCGTTCTCGTGGCGCCGGAGACGCACGACCGGGCTCGAGAGGCGCACCTCGGATCCTTGGGCACGCACCAGCTCCGTCGCCCGCTCCCACATCATCCCGGGGCCGAGGCGCGGGTACTCGAATTCCTCTATGAGCGAAGTGATCGACCTCTGGTTTCGCCGTAGCGAGAGCGCGTTCAAGATCGCTTTGGAGAGCGACAGCGTCTTGATGCGCTGCGCCGCCCAGTCAGCCTGGATCTCGGCGGCAGGCATGCCCCAGACCTTCTCGGTGTAGCCCTTGAAGAAGATCTCGTACAGACGCCAGCCGAAACGGGAGGCAACCCAGGTCTCGTAGCTCTCCGGCTCGGCGGGAGGGTGAAGGCGCACCCAGAGGTAGGAGAGGCCGCAGCGTACCGACTCTCTGAAGCCGAGCCCCCGCAGCGCGTTGGCGATCTGGATCGGGTAGTCGAAGAACTTGCCGCCGTAGTAGATGCGGCTGAGCCGCGGACGCCTGAGGAGGTCGGAAGGGCCCAGGATCTCGTGCCACAGCTCCTCCACCTCCCGAACCTTGGTGAAGAAACGATGCCCGCCGACGTCGAAGCGCCAGCCGTCGCGCTCGACCGTGCGGGCGATCCCCCCGGGCACGGCGTCGGCCTCGAGGACGGTGCAGCGGACGCCGCGCTTGCCGAGCAGGTAGGCGGACGTCAGCCCGGCCGGACCGGCGCCTATGACGGCGACCCGACCGGGGCTCCCCCCCGGCCACTGGCCGCCCCTGTCGCGAGCACCGTCGCTCGGCTCGGTCGGTCCGGGGCGTCGGTCCGGGGACGCGCGCGTCCGGTCGCCGACCACTGCCACGGGTTAATCATCGCATGCCCAGGCAGAACCGAGCGGACAGATCCGGCCGCCAGGTGCGAAGGCCGAAGGATCACGGAACGTAGAGGCCGAGGAAGGCGAGCGCCGCCAGGCCGAACAGAAGGACCCCCGAGCAGACGAGCACGACCGGGTACGCCCGCCTGTGTCCCACGAGGCTCGCTAGGGAGAGCGAGAAGACGAAGCAACCGACCCCGTACCGCTCGAGGGAGTCGAGATTGGGAGCGCTCAGCGCCACGGCAAGCGTGACGAGGGCATAGGCGCCGTAGGAGACGGGCCAGTGACGAAAGGCGGCCACCATGAGCACGACAAAGAGAACCGCGAAGGGAGCATGGAGCGCCGTACCGAGGTGCTGGCGGTGCAACAGGTCGGCGACGTCGTGGAAGAGCGTGACGGCCGGGTCGGCGATCGTCCCGCGGTGACGAGCGGACAGCTGCTCGGTGAGAGGCGAGAGAAAGTCGTGCGAGAGGTGTGCGGCCCAGGCGAGGTAGGCCACCGCGCCCGCCGGAGCCGCCAGCACGGCGAGTCCCCGGGCGACGAGGGCGCGCGAGCCGGTTCGGCGAGAGCCTGAGGTGCCGGATACCAAAGCCTCGATGACAACCGGCACCGCCAGAAGCATGCCGACCGGTCTGCACAACCCTGCGGCAAAGGCGGGCAGCACCGCCCAGGCGAAGTGCCGGGTGCGCACGGCAAGGAAGGTCGCCGCCGCCAGGGCGAGCAGGACCGGCTCCGCATAGCCCATGACGAGAACGAAGGCCGCCGGCGCGAGGGCGAGAAGCCATACCGACCTCCGAGCCAGGTCGTAGTCGGCCGTCTCGACGAGGACGAGACG
>JBOGHY010000226.1:0-11587 GCA_050742375.1 Acidimicrobiales bacterium
CTCGCCGTCTTCGCCATGCAGCCCCCGACCGCCTCGTCTCCCGGGGTGCCGCTCGGCGAGCTGCAGGCGATCCTGCTCAGCCGGCCCGGCCTCCCGTCGGGGTTCGCCCAGGAGATCCGCGCCATCAGGAGTGTCACCGCGGCCATCTCGGCTCACGGCTTGGACAGCGCCGGCGTGCAGCGCGTCTGGGTCGGTGGCGCCCCGGGGCTCCTCGTAGCCGCCGGCTCGGGGGTCGCCTCCGGAGTGATCTGGGAGGATCCCGCAGGCACGGTGCACGCAGCCATCGGCCTCGTCGACCAAAAGGACATCCTCGATGTCGCCAACCAGATCCGCTGAGCAGTCCCAGCCGCCTGCGCCCGCCCCGGCGCCGACGGTGGCCGGGGCCGGCGGGCCTGAGGTGCCGACGCCCTCCCCGGCGATCCACACACTGGAGCTGAGCAAGCGGTACCGCCGGACTGTGGCACTGGCGGGGCTTTCTATGAGCGTCCGCAGAGGCGAGGTCTTCGGCTTCCTCGGTCCGAACGGCGCCGGCAAGACGACGGCCGTCAAGCTCCTGCTCGGTCTCGCCCGACCGAGCGGGGGCGGGGCGATGGTGCTCGGGGCGCCGGCCGGCGATCTCGAGACCCGCCGGCGGATCGGCTACCTTCCCGAGCTCTTCAGGTTCCAGGGATGGCTCTCGGCCCGGGAGGTGCTCCTCCTGCATTGCCGGCTGATCGGCCTGCCGCGTGCGAGCTGGCCAGATGCCGTCGACGAGGCGCTCGAGACCGTCGGCCTGGCCGAGCGGGGCCAGGACCGGGTGGTGGGCTTCTCGAAGGGCATGCAGCAGCGCCTCGGCCTCGGCGTCGCCCTCCTCGGCGAGCCCGAGCTCGTCGTGCTCGACGAGCCGACGAGCGCCCTCGACCCGATAGGGCGCCACGACGTGCGGGAGATCATCGCCGCCCTGCGCCGGCGGGGCGCCACCGTCTTCCTCAACACCCACCTGCTCGAGGAGGTCGAGCACGTCTGCGACCGGGTGGCCGTAATCGACAGGGGACAGACCATCGCCACCGGGTCGCTCGCCGAGCTCGTGGGTGAGCGCTCCGTCGTCCGCCTCCAGGTGTCTGGGCTCGGCGACTGCTGGTGGGACCGCCTCGGCGGGCCCGGCTTCGGCACCTTCCGCCGCGAGGGCCCCTGGGTCGTGGTCGATGCGATCGCCCCGTCGCGCGTGCCCGAGCTCGTCCGGGCGGTCGTCGACCTCGGCGGAGAGGTCGCTGCCGTCGTGCCCGAGCACCGAAGCCTCGAAAGCCGCTTCCTCGAGCTGCTGGCCGTCCGATGAGCTCCACCTTGCTGATCGCACGGCTCACCATCCGGGAGGCTGCCCGCCGCAAGCTCGTCGCCGTCTTCGTCGCCATCACCCTTGGCTTGGTGGGGCTTTCCGCCTGGGGCTTCTACCGCCTCAGCCACACCCACAGCATCACCTCGGGCGAGGTGGGGGCAGCGCTGCCGGAGGCTCTCATCCTGTTCATGTTCATGTTCAGCTTCGTCGTGGCGCTCTCCGCCTCGGCGATCGCCTCGCCGGCGGTCTCGAACGAGGTGGAGTCGGGGGTGCTGCAGACCGTCGCCGCCAGGCCCATCCGCCGCAGCCAGATCCTGGGCGGCAAGTGGCTCGGCCTTGCCGGGCTCGTCGCCGGCTACTCGATCGCCGTCGCCGCCTGCGAGATGGCCGTGGTGGACTGGGTGAGCGGGTTCCTGCCGCCCGACCCGGTGGCGGTGGCGCTCTACCTCTTCGCCGAAGGAGCCGTGCTCTTGACGCTCGTCCTTCTCATCAGCACGCGCCTTTCGACGCTGGCGACGGGCGTCGTCGGCGTGGCGCTCTTCGGGGCGGCTTGGTTGGCGGGGGTCGTGGGCGCACTCGGGACGAGCTTCCACATCGGGGCGCTTTCGACGGTGGGACAGGTGGGGCGCTACGTGCTCCCGACCGACGGCCTGTGGCACGGCGCCATCTACTACCTCGAGCCGTCGTGGTTCATCGCGCAGCGGACCGCCGAGGGGGCGGCCGGCCCGGGCGTGAGCGCCAACCCCTTCTTCGCCCTCGGCCCACCCTCGTGGCCGTACCTGTTGTGGGCGGGGGTCTGGTTCCTCATCGTCCTGGGGCTCGGCATCTACAGCTTCGAGCGGCGCGAGCTCTGACGGCCGGCCGTCGGCTTCGCCCGGCGTCCGGCTCGGGCCCGATCCCGAGGGCCCTAAAGCCCGCGAAAGACCTGCACTGGCACCGAGGAGAGGTGCGAGAGCGGCCGAATCGGGCTCACTGCTAACGGACGGCTCGCTTTCCCCCTCAGAGGGGCCACAGCAGCAGGTTCTTACGCACACGCAGTTCAGCAGCCACGTTTGGCCCTGGAACCCTGCGCCGTCGCCTGAACCTCATTTAGTGCAGCGCACCTGGAGCAGATCACCGACCCAACGGTGCGGGTACTCGGCCTGGAGGAGCTCGACGGAATGGAATGCGGTGGTGCGAGCCCGCTCACCTCCACCACAAGTGGCTTCCTCCAACCCCCGCCCCGGAATGGTGGCGGCGAGCAGCTCTGGTTCATGGGGCGGCGTAAGCCGATCCCGAGGCCTCCTGAGCCGTAGTCGGGTCCAACTCGAACGGGACCGTTGGACCCAGCCCTCTTGCACATGGGGAGGCCTAGCAACTGAAACTGTCTTGCTGCTCGCGACACTCGACTCGGTCCGCGACGATGTCTCGTCGCAGGCCCGGGACATGCACTTCACGTTGATGGCTCACTAGGCTGCCCGCATCGTCAGACAGGGAGCCCTTCGTGCGCGAGTAGGCGCCGGCGCGACCGTCTTGGCCCTGGTCGGCTTGCTCGCGGCGGCGCCGGTCTCTGCCAGCGTGCCGACACCGCGGCCCGCCGAGGCCCCGAGAGGCACCAACCTCCTCTTGAACTCCTCTGCCGAGGCCGGTAACGCCTCGGCAGAGGGCTACGACGCCGTCACGATCCCCGGCTGGCAGGTCCTCTCGGGCCTCCCGACGGTCGTCAACTACGGCGAGCCGGGCTTTGCCTCTTCGCACGATCCCGGTCCGCCGCGGCGCGGCCGGAAGCTCTTCGTCGGAGGGGCCGGCGGGACCGCCGAGCTCTTGCAGGTCATCCCGGTACGGCTCGCTGGCGGCCGGTCGGTCACCTCGCAGGTCCGCTACGCGATCTCGGCATGGCTCGGCGGCTCCCGACGGTGCAAGGCGAGCGTCGTGGTCACCTTCCTTTCTGCCGGCAACGCGACGCTCGGGAGCCGCAAGATAGGACCGGTCGGCGGCCCCGGCACCTCCCCCTCAAACGGCCTCTCGTTGGCCCGTGCCGGCGGCCGCCTCCCCTCGCACACGGCCGAAGTCGAGGTGGAGCTTTTGCTGTGGACCTCTGTCACCGACTACGACGGCCCCGACGCTCCGTTCGTCGGCTACAACCTTGCCTCGGCGGACGACGTCTCCTTCGGCATCTCGGCACGCGCCGTGCGACCCGGCCCGCTCGAGCCTCCCCCGGCCCACGTGCCCCGCTTCCAGCACGTCTTCCTCTACTACTTCGAAAACGAGGACTTCAGAGAGGTCATCGGCAACACCGTGCAGGCCCCTTACCTGAACAGCCTCCTACCAAAGGCAAGCGTGCTTGCCAACTTCTACGCCGAGGAGCACCCGAGCGACGGTAACTATCTCGCCTTTGCCGGCGGCAGCACCTTCGGCATCCCCTTGACGGACCCGCTCGAGGAGAATCCCCACTACACCATCGACGCCCGCAACATCGGCGACCTGCTCGACGCCGCCCACGAGTCCTGGAAGGGGTACTTGCAGAGTGCGAACGGGCCGTGCGACGACACCGTCCACGGCTTGTACTGGGACGACGACCTCCCCTTCTTCTACTTCCGAGACGTGCTTGACCGGCCCGCCTACTGCGCCTCGCACCTCGTACCGCTCGTCCAGCTCAAACAGGACCTCGCGAAGGCCTCGACGACGCCGAGCTTCTCCTGGATCAGCCCGAACGACTGTTCTGACATGGAAGCGTGCAACATCACCGCCGGCGACACCTTTCTCGAGCGCACGCTCCGACCCATCCTGGCGTCGCCGGCCTGGCGGACCGAGCGCTCGCTAGTCATCATCACCTTCGACGAGGACAACTACGGATACGAGCGTCCCGCCCAACTCGTCCCTACGGTCGTCCTCGGCTCGGCCGACGTCCGGGAGGGCTACACGAGCCTCGTCCGCTACACCCACTACAGCCTGCTGAGGACGGTCGAGGCCGCTCTCGGGCTCGGCACGCTGACTGACAACGACCGCTACGCCGAGCCGCTCAACGACATCTTCGTGCCGAAGCCCCCGCCGGCGGGAGGACCATGAGACTTCGCCGGACCACCCTTCTCTCATTGGTACTGGCCGGAGGACTCCTCGCCGGGGGCCTGGCGGCGATCCTTCCCCTCTCGCCCACCACCTCGACGGCTCTCGCGTCAAGGATCGTGCGCCCCGAAACCAGGTCGTCTGGCACCGGCGACCTCGCCTACGTCGCCAACTCGCTCTCCGGCACCGTGAGCGTCCTCGAACTCGCCAGCGGTCGGGTGGTGGCCACCGTCGCAGTCGGGCATAGTCCGGACGCGCTCGCCGCCACTCCGAACGGCAGGACCGTCTACGTGGCGAACTCCACCTCCGCAACGGTGACGCCAATCTCGACCGCCACTAACCGTGCCGGGGCTCCGATCAAGGTCGGCTCGCAGCCCGATGCCCTCGCTATCACGCCCGGCGGCGAGACCGTATACGTCGCCAACGCCACCTCGGACACAGTCACGCCGATACGCGTCGCCACCAACAGGCCAGGACCGCCCATCACCGTCGGCTCGTCCCCGAGGGCGATCGCCGTCACGCCGAACGGCCGGACCGCCTACGTCTGCAACTGGGGCAGCGCGAGCGTCACGCCTATCCACACTGCCACCGACCGCGCCGGTCCGCCGATCCGGGTCGGTTCCTATCCCTTCGCGATCGCCCTCACGAAAAGCGGGGCGCGGGCCTACGTCGTCGACTACGGGTCGAACGCCGTGACGCCGATCGACACGGCCACCGATCGCGCCGGTCCGCCGATCCGAGTCGGCCAGGCGCCCGATGCGATCGCGCTGACGCCGAACGGGGAAAAGGCCTTCGTCGTGAACGGTGACTCCGACACGGTCACCCCGATCTCGCTCCCCTCGGACCGGGCGCTCGCGCCGATACGGGTCGGCTACTCCCCCGTGGCCGTCGCCGTCTCGCCCTCGGGGACGACCGCCGGCGTCGCCAACTCGATCTCGGGGACGGTCACTTTCTTCGACACCACCACCGACTCGAAGCTCCGGGCCACCTCGGTCGGGCTCTACTCCTACCCCGTCGCCCTTCGGTTCTCTCCAGCCGGCAACCGCGCGGTGGTCGTTTCGTCCTACGGGGGGCTCGTCACCCTGATCGACGCGGCCACGAGACGTGCGCTTCGCTCCGTCAACGTGGGCTCGTACCCCGTCGCAGTCGCGATCGTCCGCTGAGCCGAGCGCGCCCCGGGTGCCCCGTCGGGCCACCTCGGGCGCCCGGTTCGACCAAAAGAGCGCACCGCCGGCCCCCGAGCGGTGCGCCGGGGCTACGCGCCGTGATTCGAGTAGAGGCGCTCGGGGTGGATGAAGACGGCGGCTCTGCGCTCGGCTGCCATCACCTTGTCGAAGGTCTCCCAGTCGTCGTGGCGCCCGCCGGCAGCAGTGAAGATGGAGCGGATCAAGGCGGGTAGGACCCGTGGCTCGATACCTTCGAGGCGATCGTCGGGGCCGGCGATCTCGGTCCGCCCCTCGACGGCGCCCCACTCCCACCCAGCACGGAAGACGGCCGTCGCCCGGGGCCGCGCTCGGAGGTTCGCCAGCTTCGCCTTGCCGTAGGTGACAAAGGCCACGACTCTGTCGCCCGAGACCGGGTGGGAGACGATCCCGGCGTTCACGACCGAGGCCTGGGCGCTGCCGTCGGCCCGAGTCGTCGAGACGACGGCCAGGTAGTGGTCGCGCCCGGCGAGCCTTGTCAGCTCGGCGAGGTCCATGAGGACACCATCTCACACGCGGGCCGCCAGCGCACCGACGACCCGGCGACTCGGATCGTGGCCGGCTCTTGTTCACCCCTCCCCGGGGGAGGACCCGTAGCGAGCGTCGGGCCAGGCGAGCACCCTCTTCAAACCCTCGGCCGCGATTATGCGGTCGGACTCCCTCTGCTCGGGCGAGTCGGCGGCGCCTTCGGCGGCACCACCGTTGCGAGGCCTCGAGCGAGTCGACTAAGAGGCCGCCCGCTCCTCGTCGAGGGGCCCGAGCGCCCTTCTCACGAAGCCCAGCGCCTCGGCGGTCGCCCCGCCCACTCCGACGAGTAGGACGGGTCCGAAGACCTCGTCGCGGTGGAGCCCGCAGATCACCTCGAGGCCGCTGGGCAACCCCGAGCGCCACGAGAACGGGGGTCCCTAGGCGCGCGGCTGCCTCCTCGACCGGGCAGGCTGAGGATCACGTCGCCTGCGGCCTGCTTGTGAGCGGGGCCGTCCACCTTTACCACCACAGGGAAGCCGAGTCGGACTGCGGCCTCCCCCGCGTCGGTCGGGCTCGCCGCGCGCTGCAGCACTGGGTGGAGCTCTCCTCGGCCGAGACGATCTCGGTGATCTACTTGCGAGTGACAAGGTCCATTATGGCGCTGACCGACATGGTCGAGCAGCAGGTGACGTGTTCCGAATCGAAGATCCAGATCGGGTTGCGAGTATATGTCGCCCACTCCGGGAACGGGCGACGCTTAGAGGTCTCGGCCCGGCGCGGTCCGCGCGGATGCAGACCCTGAGCAGCCAGAACACGCTAGACCGTGCTCGGCGACACCGACACCGGGGTCACGCAGGAACCTCGGTGGGCGAGCTTGCGGTGGCTGCAGGACATCGACGGCGATGTATCCGCCATGTCGGTCACATTGAACGACAGAACGCGACGTCCGATAGCCAAGTTACGCAGGTAGAGGACGATGAGCTCACCCGTATCCTGATCAGTCCTCGGGAGCTAAATGAGCGGCCACAGCTTGGCGCAGTCGGATGCGCTGGCGCCAGTGGTGTCTACAATCAAGTCGTAAACGACGCCTTCGTGCACCCGCTCTGATTGGAGATGAGCCATCCCAGTCACCCGGTCCGGCCGGGCGCGCTCGCGGGCAGCGGCGACGTCGGGATCGCATCGCACCCCGACCCACACCACCGGCAGGCCGGACAGGGCCGCCGCCAGCCGCTCCTGCGACGACCTGCCGCTCATGAATACCTCGTCGAGGATGAGGCCCGTCCCGCAGCGGCCCATCTCCGCAAGGCCCCCGTACCAGGACGCCTCGACTCGGCGGAAGTCATCTCCGACGATCACGGACCCATCTGGGCCGAACACGATGGAGCCTTCAGTGCCCACCGCAGTCACCGCCCTGGGGACGCCGATGAGCTCGTCGACGTCGTCACCACCCGGCAAAGCCCGGACGAGATCATCGATGCTAAGCGACATCCACGTCGGGCCGAGCAGCCGCTGGAGGCAGCGGGCGATCGACGTCTTGCCCGAGCTGGAGCCTCCGTTCAGAACGACTACCGGGACCACCCGATCGACGATATCCGGTCGCTGCCAGGATGCACTTACACTGGTCCTCTCCGAACAGAACCGGGCACGGCAGTCAGGGGACTCTTCCTCCATCATGTCATCTCACCAGTACTCTCGTTCTGGTTCTGGACCGTAGAGGTAGGCGAGCCGGCCTACGGTCGCGCTGACGCCTTGGCGGAGCGATGAAGGTGCGAGGACCTCGACGTCCGCACCAAGTTTTAGGAACTCACCCTCGGCCTGGGCGACCGATTCGATCGGCACCACAGCGCGGATCCATCCGTGACTGTCAGGCGAACTAGCGGTCGTCTCGATGGCATCGTTGACCGCCGCGCTGAAGGCAAAGAAGGCGCGCTGGCGCCCGATGGGGCTGAGTCGAATGCTCGCTTCCGACTGATAGAGGCGAGCGTAGAACTCGCTCAGATAGTCGGCCCAGTACTGGGCCAAGTCGAAGTCGGCGGGCTGCTCGAAGGTGTCGTCGAGCGTGCAAAGGTCGAGAATCTGGCTCACGCGATAGGTGTGCGGCGGGCCGTCAGAGCTGGCGACCAGGTACCAGTGTCCGGCTTTGAGCACAACCCCGTGGGGGTCGAGGACCCGCTCGACCTCGTCTGGTTCCTTCCAGCGTCGGTAACGCACCCGGATGCGGCGTTGTCCCCAGACCGCAGCGGCGACCGCTGAGAGATGGGGCACCAGGTCACGGCTCGAGTACCAGCCGATGGCATCGAGATGAAAACGGGCCTGAACGAGCGCGGCGCGATCGGCGATCTCGCGGGGGAGGGCGGCAGTCAGTTTGAGCTGTGCCGCCATCATCGCCGAGCCCAGCCCCAACTCGCTGGCTGGACCGGGTAGCCCCGTGAAGAACAGCCCCGTCGCTTCACGTTCGGTGAGCCCGGTCAGGCGAGTGCGATAACCGTCTAGCAGTTGGTAGCCACCGGCCGGACCGGCGTTGGCGACGAGCGGGATGCCGGCAGCCTGCAGGGCTTCGGCGTCGCGGTAGATCGTGCGCACCGAGACCTCCAGCTCGTCGGCCAGTTCGCGAGCGGTGGCGTGACCTTTGGCTTGAAGGACGAGCAGGAAGGACAGGAGACGACTCGCTCTCATATCACTGACAATAGCTGTCAGTGTCTGCTGCTTATGATGTCGGCCATGGGCTTCGCCGAGAAGGTTCTACGTTCGCCGGGGGTGCTCGAGGTGGCGGGACGGCAGCTCAAGCGATACCAGGTTGCCTCTGTTGGCCAGGAGATCGAACAGGGCGTCCAGGATGCCGCCTATGCCTTCGTCGCGAGGCTGCTGCCGGCACCCGACGAAGAGACGCCACCGGCGGGCTTCAGCGTCCTGCATCGAAACTCACAGGGCGCGTTCATCGACGCCTACAGCTGGGTGTGGGGAAACGTCATCGAGTGCCGAGTGGCCGCTGCAGGCGTACCGGAACTCGGATGCGACGACGACGACCCCACTCATTTCGGGCCGCTCGCGCGCCAGTGGATCGGCTGCGTCTGGGAGCTTGCCCCGTTCGGCCACGAACGCTCGGCGTGGGTCCGTCACATCCTCCAACCCGAGACGCCGAATCTGGCCGCCTACCTGGTCGACACATTCCCCGAGGGCATGACGGGTGGCCCGGAGTGAACGACTTCGACTTCTTGGTCGGCGAGTGGACCGTGGCCAATCGCCGGCGCCGCAAGTTCCTCCAGGGCTGTGAGGAGTGGGACGAGTTCCCAGCCGAGTCGACGGGCATCAAGCTCTTCGACGGCGCCGCAAACATCGACTGGATTGCGTTTCCCACCCTCGGATCATCTGGTATGACGCTTCGACTGTTCGACCCTGCACTGAAGGAGTGGTCGCTCTACTGGGCCAGCAGCAGAGACGGAATCCTCCAACCGCCGGTGAGCGGCTCGTTCACCGGCGGCGTCGGTAAGTTCTACGGTGACGACGCCTACGACGCGAAGCCGATCCGTGTGCGCTACGTCTGGTCGGACATCACGGCGCGTGGCGCCCGTTGGGAGCAAGCCTTCTCCGTCGACGGTGAGGCGTCCTGGGAGACCAACTGGGTGATGACCTTCGACCGACTCAAGTGACTCGAGACCTTCTACCTGATCTCACACGGGTGGCACATTCCCAAGACGCGTTCACCATTTTTGGGTAGGCGAAGAACGACCGAGGGGGTCGACCGCAGGATGTCTGTTCTAGACAGATCGCCCAATACGGCATCCGGCAGGCGGTGCAGGTCCTGACCCAGGATGACGCCACCGGACCGACGGCATTTCGCCTTCAGCGGCATGGGATGGTCGCCGGGCGAGCTCAGCGGCATGCGGTTCAGCCCGTGATCGCCGCGACCTCGTCCCCGCCGCAACCAAGATTTCGCTGGCAGCGCGTAACGGATGTTCGGTGACACTTGCAAGAGTGAGCAGCAGCGTCGCGTGGAATCCGAAGACTGGTCCCCCGTCCCGGCGACGCCCGTAATCACTTGTCAAGCCCTTTTTTTGGTGGTCGGGAGTTCGAACAGCGGGCAGACCAATGATGAGCCACCCGTCGAGGGCACGCTCTTATGACGCCACGCGTTCGGGAGATCGTGAGAGCCGCGCCGTGGACGGGCGAGTCGCCGAAAAGTCAGCCCCCGAAGGGACGACAGGTAGGTGCTGAGCCAGGCCCACGGCGGGCGGCCGAAGCTCCCTTTTTGGTCCCGGCCGGCCTGCGCGACGTCACCCCGAGATGTCTCGTGTCGCAGCTGCTCGGTCGCCGGCTCAGCCCAGCGCCTTGACCTACCGGTCAAGCGTCGGTAGCAGCCCGGGCAGCAGAGCGTCCCCGGCGAGGAACCGGTTCACCGCGGCAGCCGCAGAACGACCCTCCGCTATCGCCCAAACGATGAGGCTCTGGCCTCTTTCGGCGTCACCGCACACGAAGACACCTGCAACATCGGTCTCGTACGAAGGCGACCGTGCGATCGTCCCCCGCGGGGTCATCAAGGTACCGAACGCGGATGCGACCGCCGGCTCAGGCCCGGCGAAGCCGAGGGCCAGCAGCACCAGGTCGCAGTCGAGGTCGAACTCGGTGCCTTCCACCGGATCGAAACGAGGTCCCCCCTCGACGATCGACATCTTCACCTCGCACGCACGCAACCCGCACACCGCCCCGGTGCCGTCGTCCACGAACTCGACCGTGTTGACGGCGAACACCCGCTCGCCGCCCTCTTCGTGCGCGGACGAGGTGCGCAACATGAGCGGCCACATCGGCCAGGGCGTCGACGGGTCGCGTTGGTCGGGTGGCCGGGGCATGATCTCGAACTGGTGGATCGACTTGGCACCCTGGCGGTGCGCGGTCCCCAGGCAGTCTGCCCCCGTGTCGCCACCGCCGATGATCACGACTCGCCTGCCACCGGCGCTGATCGGCGTCGCCGACGACGGATCCGCGGCGTCGACGGCACGGTTCGCCGGAGGCAGGTACTCCATCGCGTGATGGATGCCGCGTAGCTCACGGCCCGGGATCGCCAGCTCACGGGGAACGGTGGCCCCCACGGCGATCACGACCGCTTCGTGCAGCGCGCGGACGTCCGAGGCGGCAAGGCTCCCAGGACCGGTCTCGGCGCCGACCGAGATGCCGGTCACGAATGCCGTCCCTTCTGCCTCCATCTGGGCGAGCCGGCGGTCGAGGATGCGCTTCTCCATCTTGAACTCGGGTATCCCGTAGCGCAGCAAGCCGCCGGGGCGGTCGTCACGCTCGTACACGGTGACCGCGTGACCTGCGCGGGTGAGCTGCTGCGCCGCGGCAAGACCAGCGGGCCCCGAGCCGATCACGGCGACCCGCTTACCGGTCTGCTCGTCGGCCTGGACGGGTTCGACCCAGCCCTCGTCCCACGCCCGGTCGATGATCGTGACCTCGACCTGTTTGATCGTCACCGGGTCGGAGTTGATGCCGAGCACGCAGGCCGTCTCGCAGGGAGCGGGACACAGCCTCCCGGTGAAGTCGGGAAAGTTGTTGGTCGCGT
>JBOGHY010000227.1:0-4982 GCA_050742375.1 Acidimicrobiales bacterium
CGACCTCATCGTCGTGCTGGAGCGGGGACGCCTGGCCGAGCAGGGGACCCACGACGAGCTCATGGAGCGGCGGGGCATCTACTACTACCTCTACACCCAGCAGCTCTCGCCGGGCTGACCCCGTGGAAACCGGACGCACGCCGCACACCGAGCACTGTAGAAAGCGAACATCGATGCCGACCACGACGGCCCCGCACGACGATTGATGAAGTCCCAACGTACCTTTGAAAGCGAATCGGGTGGCCGCCGTCTAACGTCAGAACATGAGCGTGCGCTGGTACTCGGTGGTGGTCGACTGTAGGGACGTCGCAACTCAGGCGCGTTGGTGGGGCGAGGTTCTCGACTGGCCGACGGCCTACGAGGCCGAAGACGAGGTGGTGATCGCGCCACGGCACGCCCTCGACACCTCGAGGGAGATTCCTCGCTCGGAGCGGGGCGCCGGACTCGTCTTCGTGCCCGTCCCCGAGGGCAAGGAGGTCAAAAACCGCCTGCACATCGACCTGGCACCGGGACCAGATGACGACCAGGCTACCGAAGTGGCGCGCCTCCTGGCGATGGGGGCCACCCGTGTGGACGTCGGTCAGGACGAGGAAGACGTCTCGTGGGTGGTGCTCGCCGACCCCGAGGGCAATGAGTTCTGCGTCCTCGGCGCGCGGGACTGAGCCTGCTCCTGAGAAGATCTAGGGGAAGCCCCGGGGGGCCGAACCTGCGCCGTCGCCCGTCATGCCGGCCTTTGAGCCGTGTCAGGAACGTTCCAGGCCTACGGCCGGACGATCGGCGAAAGCACGCCGCGCCAGGGTAGATTGAGAGTCCCCGGTGCCCCCGCAGGCGCGGCGCAGCCGGACCGAGTCGGTGAGCTAGCCGGAGGCGACACGTGCCCGCGACCGTGGTGGTCGGAACCCAGTGGGGCGACGAGGGCAAGGGAAAGCTCACCGACGTCCTCGCCAAGGACGCCCATCTGGTGGTGCGCTACCAAGGCGGTCACAACGCCGGGCACACGATCGTCGTCGGCGGCGAGAGCTTCGCCCTGCAACTCGTGCCGAGCGGAGTCCTCTATCCCCATACCGTGCCGGTCATCGGCAACGGGGTCGTCGTCGACCCAGCCGTGCTGCTGGAGGAGTGCGCCTCGCTCGAGGCACGCGGCGTCGACACGTCCCGCCTTGTCTTGTCGGGCAACGCCCACCTCATCATGCCGTACCACTACGAGATCGATCGCATGACCGAGCGCTATCTCGGGCGCAACAAGCTCGGGACCACCAAGCGAGGCATCGGTCCCGCCTACGCCGACAAGGCGTCTCGTGTGGGCTTACGGGTGCAGGACCTGCTCGATCCCAACATCTTCCGCGAGAAGCTCGACGTCGTGCTGCGCGAGAAGAACGCCGTGCTCACCCGCGTCTACAACCGGCTCCCCCTCGACGCCGCCGAGATTGCCGAGCAGTACCTCTCCGAGCTGGCCCCGCGGGTTGCGCCCATGATCGGCGACGCCGTCGCCCTGGTCCACGAGGCGCTCTCGGCCGGCAAACAGGTCATGCTCGAGGGTGCCCAGGCCACCTTCCTCGATGTCGATCACGGGACCTACCCCTACGTGACCTCGTCGAACCCGACGGCAGGCGGGGCGTGCGTTGGCACCGGGATAGGGCCGCGTGACATCGATCGAGTGATCGGGATCGCCAAGGCCTACACGACGAGGGTCGGCTCAGGACCCTTCCCGACCGAGGTGTGCGGCGAGACCGCCGAGATCCTCGTCGAGCGCGGGCACGAGTACGGGACCAACACCGGCCGCCGGCGCCGGCCCGGCTGGCTCGACCTCGTCATGATCCGCCAGGCGGTCCGACTGAACTCGGTCTCCGAGCTCGCCCTCACCAAGCTCGACGTCCTCTCGCACTTCGAGCGGCTGCGCGTCTGCGTCGCCTACACGGCGGGCGGGACCCGCTACGAGCACGTCCCCTACCACCAGTCCGTGCTTCACGACGCCGAGCCGATCTACGAGGAGCTCGAGGGCTGGGGCACCGACCTGGGCCGGGCGACATCGGTGCCCGACCTACCTCGGGCCGCCCGCGCCTACGTCGAGCTCGTGGAGCACGAGGCCGGCGTCCCGGTCAGCTTCGCCAGCGTCGGCCCGGGCCGAGAGCAGTACGTCTCCTTCGCCGCGTGAGCCCGTTCGCCGCGTGAGCCCGCCCCGTCGCTCCCGCCGGCCCCGGACCGCCTGCGTGGTGGGCTCGGGGGCACGCGAGCACGCCCTCGCCCTTGCCCTGGCCCGATCGGCCGACGTCGTCGCCACGCCCGGCAACCCCGGCATCGCCGGGATCTCGCCAGAGGGGCACAGCCTCTCGTCGGTCGACGTCCCGCCAGAGGAGATCGACGCCGATCTTTTCGTCATCGGCCCGGAGGCGCCGCTCGTCGAGGGACTTGCCGACCGCCTGCGCTCGCGGGGCCACGTCGTCTTCGGCCCGGGCGCCGACGGGGCTCGGATCGAGGGCTCGAAGCGGTTCATGAAAGAACTGTGCTCGGCGGCGGACGTGGCGACGGCGACATGGGGCTCCTTCGACGAGCCGGCCGGCGCCGTCGACTTCCTGCGCTCGCTGCCGGGCCCCTACGTCGTGAAGGCCGATGGACTGGCGGCTGGAAAGGGAGTGCTCGTCACCTCCGACCTGGCCGAGGCGGAAGCCGATGCCGCCTCCAAGCTCTCGGGCGCGGCCTTCGGGGACGCCGGTCGCCGCGTCGTGATCGAGGAAGGCATCTGCGGCCCGGAGCTGTCGTTGTTCTGCGTCTGCGACGGGCGCCGCGCCGTGCCCCTGCCGCCGGCGCGGGACTACAAGCGGGTGGGGACCGGCGACGCCGGGCCGAACACGGGGGGCATGGGGGCGCTCTGTCCCGTGCCGGGGGTGGGCGAGGATCTCGTCTCGGACATCCTGGAGAGGATCGTCCTTCCCACGCTCTTCGAGCTCGGCCGGCGGGGCGTCGAGTACCGGGGGCTCCTTTACGCGGGTCTCATGCTCACCGACGGCGGGCCGAAGCTGATCGAGTTCAACGCCCGCTTCGGCGATCCCGAGACCGAGGTGGTGCTGCCGCTGTTGGGAGGCGACCTCTACGAGCTGCTGTCGGCTGCCGCCCTCGGCGCCCTCGGTGGGCTCGAGTCCGTAGGCGACTTCGACGCCGCTGTTACCGGTGCAGCAGTTTGCGTCGTGGCGGCGAGCCCGGGATACCCGGCCGCCCCGGTCACCGGGAGTCCCATCTCGGGCGTCGAGCAGGCGGGTAGCGTCGAGGGCGTGAGGGTGCTCCACGCCGGGACCCGTCGTAACGAGGCCGGCGCCCTGGTCACCGCCGGTGGGCGAGTTCTCTGCGTGAGCGGGGCTGCGTCCGACCTGCCGGCCGCCCGGTCGGCTGCCTACGTGGCGATCGGGAGGATCTCCTTCAAGGGGATGCAGTTCCGCAGCGACATCGCCGCCGCGCAAGCGCCCGCCGACACAGCCGAGCTGCACCGGTGATAGAGCGCTACTCGCTCCCGGACATGGCCGAGCTCTTCTCGGACACGGCCCGCTTAGCCCTGTGGCTCGAGATCGAGCTCCTCGCTGTGGAGGCGTGGGCGCGCCTCGGGGTCGTCCCGGCCGAGGACGCCGAGAGGTGCCGGGCGGCTGCACCGGAGATCGATGCCTCGTTCGTCGAGAGGGTGGCGGCCCGAGAGGCGGTCGTCGACCATGACGTGGCGGCCTTCGTCGACGTGGTGCAAGAGGCGATCGGTCCTCCTTCGGGCACGTGGATCCACCACGGCCTCACCTCCTCGGACGTCGTCGACACCGCCCTGTCGACGACTCTCCTGCGGGCGGGCAAGCTGCTCGGGGACGCTTCGAGCGCCCTCGTGGCCGTGCTCCGGCGTCGGGCCATCGAGCACGCCACGACCCCCATGGTGGGCCGCACCCACGGCATGCACGCCGAGCCGACCACTTTCGGATCCAAGCTGGCACTTTTCTGCCTCCAGGCCGCCCGCGACCGGGAGCGCCTCGCCCGGGCCGTCGAAGGCGTCGCCGCCGGCAAGCTGTCCGGCGCCGTCGGCACCTACTCGAACGTCGATCCCCGCGTGGAGGCCGAGGTCTGTGCAGCCCTCGGGCTCCGGCCGGTGCCGGCAACCCAGGTGATCGCCAGGGACCGCCACGGCGAGTACCTGTACGCCCTGGCGGCGGTTGGCTGCACGATCGAGGCTCTTGCCGTCGAGCTGAGGCACCTGCAACGCACCGAGGTGGGCGAGGTGGAAGAGGCCTTCGTAGGGTCCCAGAAGGGATCCTCGGCGATGCCGCACAAGCGCAACCCCATCACAGCCGAGCGGCTCTCGGGCCTGGCTCGGGTGCTGCGCGGCTACCTCGTGTCCGGCCTGGAGGACGTCGCCTTATGGCACGAGCGCGACATCTCCCACAGCTCGGTCGAGCGGATCGTGCTTCCCGACGCCACCATGATCGCCTGCTACTGCTTGCGGCGGGCGGCCCTCCTCGTCGACGGCCTCGTCGTGAACGTCGATCGGATGCGCGAGAACCTCGTCGAGGGCAGCCTCGGGCTCGTCTTCTCCCAGGGCGTGCTGCTCGCGCTCGTCTCGGCGGGGCTGGCACGTGACGAGGCCTACCGCCTCGTCCAACGGGACGCCCTCGTGGCCTCGAGGGAGCGGGTCGCCTTCCGTGGCGTGCTCGAGAAGGATCCGGAAGTCGAGTCGGCGCTCGGCGGGGCGGCCGCCGTCGGGCGCGCTCTCGATCGGGCCTTCGACCTCGAACGGTCCCTTGCCGGCGCCGCCCATGCCGTCGAGGCGGCAAGGAGGGTATCCCCGTGAGCCTGACGAGGATCTACTCAGGCAAGGTCCGCGAGGTCTATGACGCCGGAGAGGGCCTCCTCCTCATGGTGGCCTCCGACCGGATCTCCGCCTTCGACCATGTCTTCGTCGAGCCGGTCCCGGACAAGGGCAGGGTCCTCACCGCCATGACGGCCTTTTGGAGCGA
>JBOGHY010000228.1:0-4378 GCA_050742375.1 Acidimicrobiales bacterium
GCTCGAGGCCGAGCTCGTCGATGCGGGGGTCGCGCCGAGCGTGCAGGCGACAGAGAACCGACCCGTCGCCGAGCGAGCGGATCGAGACAGACGGCGGCTCGGTCAGGCAGGAGTGGCGGTCGGCGAAGAGCCCGCCCCGCTCGGACACGACGACGTCGTGGATGCCCGCCTCGCTGGTGATGCGCCGGGGAGCTCCTCCCGAGAGCGCCACGGCGTAAAGGTGCCTCTCCGTCGGCGAGGGGGACGCCGCCGTGTAGTACACGAGTCCCGCGCTCTCGTCGACGGTCTCGACGCGGTCGACGGCGAAGGTGCCCTCGGTGAGCACCCGCAGCAGCGAGCCGTCGCCGTCCCGCAGCTCGAGGTGTCGGAACCCGCTCCTTTCCGAGCTCCACACGAAAGCAAAAGCCCCTCCCCCGGCGACTCCCGCCCCGAGCGGCCGGCAATCGTCGTGCAGGTTGACCCAGACCTCGTGCTCCTCGCGGTGCAAAAGCGTTCGCGCCCCCGTCGTCGTGTCGAAGCAGACGAGGTCGAGGCGGTGCTGGTCGCGCGACTCGATCTCGGCGAGGAGGCGGCGGTCACCGGTGAACTGAACGCGGGCGAGGTAGTGGTCCTCGCCCCCGGTGTCCATCCAGGTCGTCTCGCCGCCGGAGGCCCCGACGACGCCGAGGCGGACCTTGGCGTTCGGGCCCCCGGCGAAGGGATAGCGGTGGTCCTCGAAGCCGGGCCCGCCGGGGCCGTCGTCGCCCTGGTGGACGATGCGGTAGACGGGCACGTCCGCCTCGTCGACCTCGGCATAGGCGATGAGGCTCCCGTCGCGCGACCACCAAAAGCCGTGGGCTCGGGCCATCTCCTCCTGGGCGACGTACTCGGCCAGCCCATTGGAGAGGCCCTCTCGCGCAGTCGTGGTGAGCCGGACCTCCCGGTCCCGCCCGGCTCCTGCGCCGGTCGGCGACAGGTAAAGGTCACCCTCTCGCACGTAGGCGACCCTGGTGCCGTCCGGCGACAGCTGCGGGTCCTCGACATCTCCGGCGGCGGAGGCCACCACGTTCTCGGCGACCGGCCCGCCCGTCGAGAGCCCCCTCAGGACCTGAATGCCGTCGACGAGGGGAACGAGGAGCACGTCGGCGTCTCGCGCCCAGACCGCCTTTTGGATGCCGAGGCCCGTTTCACGGGCACG
The DNA here is from genome assembly GCA_050742375.1 of Acidimicrobiales bacterium. Classification (GTDB taxonomy): domain Bacteria; phylum Actinomycetota; class Acidimicrobiia; order Acidimicrobiales; family Bog-793; genus JAKATT01. The sequence goes on from JBOGHY010000228.1 coordinate 1,178, forward strand.
CTCTCGCCGCAGGTGCTCGGCGAGGTTGAGGTCGTCCTCGCTCCGGGCGCCGCCGGTGAGCGTGACCTCGCGCGGCTCGCCCGCAAGGGAGCCGAGGTCCCTCACGAAGAGGCGGCGGTCGAGGGATCCGTCGGGGGCGTGCAGGTAGCTGACGACGGCGCCGTTGGGGGAGAAGGCGACCTCGGCGGGCACGGCCATGCCGGGGAGTGGGAGGCGGCCGATGGCCTCGAAGGGAAGTGGGTCGGAAGGCGAGGGGCTTTTGGGCTCGTGGGGCGGGCTGTCCACCGGCGAGAAGCTACCGGCAGGGCTGGTGGCGCGCCCGCTGTCCCTAACGCGGCCCTCACATTGACCTCACGGCGCTCTCACACAGGAGTCGTCAAATGGGGACGACCAGGAGGGTGCCGGGCGGGCCTCGGCGGAAGGAGGGACCCATGGGACGAACAAGAAAGGCGCCGTGGCGGGCGAGGATGCTCGCCGCCACATGCGGGGCGGTGGTGGTGGCGATGGCGGCGAGCGGGGTGGCCTACGCCTCGCCGGCGTCGACGTCGCCTGCGGTGACGCCGCGGCCGCTGAGCCTGCGGCAGCTGACGCTCTACACCGTGCAGGCAGACCTCGTCATGCACACCCGGCATGGCTACCGGAGCTACGAGGTGGACCGGGGGCATCTGACCTCGCTCACGACGCGCGAGATCACGATCCGGTGCCCCGACGGCCCGAGCGTGGCGGCGACCATAACCCGGTCGACGAAGTTCTTCGGGCGGCCTTTCCTCGGCCTGGCGCTGCGCGATCGCATCGTCCTCGCAAAGAGCGGGGGCAACGCCCTCAAGGTGTACGTGACGTTCCCGCACACGACCACCACGTCCGGGTCGACGACGCCGGTGAGCACGGTCGGCGCCTGGCGCCAGGAGCTGACCCAGCTGATGCGCCGCACGGTGCACGCCGGGCTCGTGGTGCCCGCTTCGCCCGGCTACCAATGGGTGCGCATCGACCGCGGCCACCTGACCTCGGTGACCCCGGCCGAGATCACGATCCGGCGGCCCGACGGCCCGAGCGTGGCGACGACGATCATCACCTCTACGGAGTTCTTCGGGCTGCCGCTCTCCGGGCTCGTGGTCGGCGACCATGTCGTGATCGTCCAGACCGGGGGCGGCAACGCCATCGACGTCTACTCGAGTGCACCGAAGCCGGTGACGTCCTCCGGCTGACCGGCTCGGCGGCGGGAGCCGTCCGAAACCCCTGGGCGCGTCGGCGGACACCGCGCCCAGGGGTTCCGGCGCGACCGGGCTCTTGGGGAGGCTCCGCCGGGAGGGCCGGGAGTTTGGCGCGGGGCGCTCGGGCGCTCGGCGCGAGGCTGTGTCGGTGCACACGACGCAGGGGGGAGTGGGGCGATGACGATCTGCGGGCCCGCCGGCCGATGACGGCGGCTCAGGGGACGGTGGTCGTGGTGGAAGACGACGCCAACATCGCCGGTCTCGTCGATCTCTACCTGCGCAAGGATGGCTTCCGAGTGGTCGTTGCCTCCGACGGCGAGCAGGGCCTCGCCCTGCAGAGGCGGGAGCGGCCGCGCCTTGTGATCCTCGACGTCGGGCTCCCCGGCGAGCTCGACGGCTTCGAGGTGTGCCGTGCCATGCGGGCGGGAGGGGGCGACGTGCCCATCCTCTTCCTCACCGCCAGGGACGAGGAGATCGACCGGGTCGTCGGCCTCGAGCTCGGTGCCGACGACTACCTCGTCAAGCCCTTCTCGCCCCGCGAGCTCGTCGCCCGGGTACGAGCGGTGCTCCGACGCAGCGTGCCCGGCGAGACGCGGGGCGGATCGCCGGTCGCCATCGGCGACATCAGCGTCGATCCGCTCCGGCGCGAGGTGCAGCTGAACGGCGAGCCGGTCGAGCTCACGACCCGGGAGTTCGAGCTTCTGGCGCTCCTCGCCCGCAGCCGCGGCCAGGTGCTCTCACGACAGCAGCTGCTCGAGGGTGCGTGGGGGCCGACCTGGTACGGGGACGAGCGCACAGTGGACGTGCACGTCGCGCAGCTACGGCGCAAGCTCGGGCCGGCGCTTCCCCTCGTGACGCTGCGCGGCGTCGGGTACCGGCTCGGCTGACGGGTCCGGGCCGTGCGCCGCCGCCTCACGCTCTCGCTCGTGGTCCTCGTGGCCGGCGCCCTCCTCGTCGCCGGCGCCGGCGCCCTCATCGTGAGCCGGACGGCCGCACGCAACCAGGCCACGAGCCAGCTGCGTCGCCAGGCCGAGCTCTACGCGAGGGAGACCCAGTACGTCTCTCACCCGAAGCTGCTCGACATCGTGGCTCGGCTGCTGCGCCTCGAGGACGCCCGCGTCATCCGCATCGGTCCCGGAGGAAGGGTGCTCTCCTCCCTGCCGTCGGGCATCACAACCCGCGATGTCGACGCGCTGAAGCTGCTCGCCGGTGACTCGACGACCGGGTTCTCCGGCAACGAGAGCTTCGCCGCCGCCCCGGTGATCCTTCCTCTCGACGTCCAGACCGGGCTGGCGCCGGGAGAGCGGCTGGCAGTCGTCTTCACCCGCTCGGTCGGGGGCCTCGAGTCGAGCTGGGTCTATCTCATCCTCGTCGGAGGAGCGACGCTGATCATCGCCGCCGCTGTCGGGGCAGAGCTCAGCCGGAGAATTACCAGGCCCCTCGTCGAGGCGAGCGACGCAACCGCTCGTATGGCAGGAGGGGAGCTTTCTGCCAGGGTGCAGGTGGGCAGGTGGGAAGCCCCCGAGATCGTCTTGCTGTCGGAGTCGATCAACACGCTCGCCGCCGGGCTCGAGGCGACACGCGAGCGAGAGAGCCAGCTGCTCCTGTCGGTCTCCCACGACCTGCGCACCCCCCTCACCTCTATCCGCGGCTATGCCGAGGCGGTCGAGGAGGGCGTGAGCGACGATCCGGTCGCCTCCGCCGCCGTGATCGGTCGCGAAGCCCGCCGCCTCGAGCGCCTCGTGGCCGACCTGCTCGATCTCGCCAAGCTCCGGGCGGACCACCTCTCCCTCGACCTCGTAGACGTAGACGTCGCCCGCGTCGTCGACGACGTCGTCGCCGCCCAGCAGCCCGCCGCCGGAGACCGCGGCGTCGCCCTTGACTTCGAGGGGTCTTCACTGGACGGGCGTGTCCCTTTCGTCCGGGCCGATCCGGACCGCCTCTCCCAGGTGGTAGCCAACCTCGTCGAGAACGCCATCTCGTTCGCAAC
>JBOGHY010000229.1:0-8980 GCA_050742375.1 Acidimicrobiales bacterium
ACTGCAGGCGGATAAGGCGGGCGCCCGTGAGCCGGGCGACCGACTTGGCCAGCTCGGTCTTGCCGGTGCCGGCGGGGCCCTCGACGAGAACGGGCTTTGCGAGGCGGTCGGCGAGGTAGACGACGCCCGCCAGGCCGTCGTCGGCGAGGTAGCCCGTCCCGGCAAGTCCCTCCCGCACGGCAGCGACGGAGGCGAAACGCGGCGCACCTTGGACGAGCTCGTCGGGCTCGGGAGGCGGCCTCTTCCCGCTCCCCGTGGCGCCCGAGCCCCCGTGCGAGCTCACGCCGAGATCTGCCCGTCGCCGTCGATCACGTAGGGAAGCGTCGCCTCGGCGAGGATCATCTCGACGAGCGCCGACTGGCGCGGGGGGCGTCCTCCAACAGAGCTCGGTCCTTCGCTGATCTGACGCAACTGCGATCTCCCTGGCTGCAGCTCTGACCCGCTCGCCCTGCGCGCGGAGCCGGTGCGGCTGACGACCCTTTCATGGGACAGGGTACCTGCCCCGATCGCCGTCCCTTATGGGCGAGAGCTCCGCACAAGGCGGCCCGCGCCGACGCCGGACCGGGCGGCGGGGCGGACTGGGCGGACTGGGCGGGAGCCCTCGATCAGAGCACTCGGGCGAGGGCGGCGGTCTGCCAGCTGAGCTCTGCCGATAGCGCCTCGCGCCCTCCGCTGTCAGAGGAGGCTTGTCGAGCCCGCTCGGCGGCTTCCCTCGCGCCGAGGTAGGCAGGCACGATGCCGCCGTGCATCCCGGGGATGAAACGGCCCCAGTTGGTGTCCATGGGCACGGCCATGACGTCGGGCGCGTCGTCGGCATGGGCGCGGCGGTCCGCCGACGTGCCGAGCAGGTGAGGGAAGGCCTGGTGTCGCACCGCCTCGACGGCCCCGAGAACGGCGTCTCGGAGAGCAGCGATTGACTCCCAGTCGGGATCGTCCAACACGTCGACCTCGGCGGCCTCGTCCGAGATCGTCACCGAGAAGGCCAGGTGGGCAAGGTCGTCGGCGCTGCGGCGCAGCCGGCGCGCCGACGCCACTCGGCTGACCGACCCGAGCAGACCCTCGTCGCCGCGCCCGCCCTCGAGCGCCCGGCGGGCGGCGGAGACGACGTCTGCCAGGCTGGCGCCGTTGCGGAGCCTCGGCGAGGCCGTGTCGCCGAGGACGTGCTCGGCGCAGTCGAGAGCGAACCGAGCCGCCTGCTTCCCGTCCCAGGCTGTCTCCGTCACAAGGCGAGCCTCGACGACCGTCACGACGCCATCGTCGTCGGGGGCGGCAGGCGACTCGTCACGCGGTTCGGCGACGAAGATCCGCTCGCCGAGCACGCGTAGCAACCCCCCGAGATCGAGCAGCGCAACGTGACCCTCTCGTGAGCGCAGCCACTCTCCCGGCACGCCACCGGCCTGCGGCCAGGGCCAATCGAGCTCCGTGCCGCCATAGCGCGAGGTCCCGTCGCCGTCGCCTGTCACAAAGAACGTCCCGTCGTCGATCACGGCGGCAGCCTTGCACAGCGCGGGCGAAGCGAGGCGCTCCAGGTCGAGGCGGCTCCTCACACGAGCACGACGAGGTCGTCGCGGTGCACCACCTCGCCGGCCAGGTCCCCCGGGAGCTCGGAGCTCCGTCGACCGATCCACTCGTCCGCCCGGTTCGAGCCGAGCATGGCGATCCCCTTGGCGAATATCGCCCCGTCGGGCCCGGCGATCTCGACTGCGTCCTCGGCGGCGAAGGGGCCGCCCACCTCCCGTACCCCCGCCGCCAGCAGGCTCGTCCCCCGCTCGACGATGGCCGACCGGGCACCGCCGTCGACGACGATGCGGCCCGACGGCCGCAGCGCGAAGGCGATCCAGAGCTTGCGGGCCGAAAGGGCACGCTCACGGGCGAGGAAGACGGTGCCGACCCCCGAGGCACCGGCGACGGCATCGGCGAGCACCTCGGGCCGCTCGGCCGCGGCCAGGATCGTCCGCACCCCCGACCAGGAGGCCATCTTGGCCGCCGCCAGCTTGGAAGCCATCCCTCCCGTGCCCGAGGGCGTTCCCGGCCCGCCAGCGGCCTGCTCCAGCCCGTGATCGATCTCGGCGACCTCCTCGATCAAAGTCGCCCCCGGCTCGAGGCGCGGGTCGGCCGAGAAGAGCCCGGCCATGTCGGTGAGCAGGACGAGCAGGTCGGCGCGGAAGAGATGTGCCACCAGGGCGGCGAGACGATCGTTGTCGCCGAAGCGGATCTCGTCGTCGGCGATGGCGTCGTTCTCGTTCACGATGGGCAGGACGCCGAGGTCGACGAGGCGCGACAAGGTCCCCCGCGCGTGCAGGTAACGGCCCCGGTGGGCGAAGTCGAGCGGCGCCAGCAGCACCTGGCCCGTGAGAAGCCCGAGGGCGGCGAGGGAGTCGTCGTAGACCCGCATCAGGCGGTGCTGGCCGATGGCCGAGAGCGCCTGGAGGGCGGCGGCGTCGCTCGGAACCGCCTGCCCGCCTCCGGCGGCGAGCGCTGCCACGCCAGCCGCCACCGCCCCCGAGGTGACGAGCACCACCTTGTGGGCGGCCCGCCGCAGGCCGGCGAGCTCCCGGCACAACTTGCCGACGGCGGCGACGTCGACTCCCCCGCCGGGGAGAACGACCGAGCTCGAGCCGATCTTCACGACCACCCTCACGCCGAAAGGCTCCCACAGGCGGCCCGGACCCGAGCCGCTCAGTCCGGCTCGAAGGAGAAGACGAGCTCCCCGATTCGCACCTCGTCTCCGTCGCGAGCACCAGCCCTGCGCAAGGCGCGGTCGACGCCGATGCGCCTGAGGCGGCGCTGCACGTGCGCCAAGGCGTCGAGGTCTGTCAGATCTGACACCGCCACGGCCCGGAGCGCCTCGCGCCCGCTCACCACGAAAGCCCCTCCTTGCTTGACCACCAGCACACCTTCGGCCGCCGGCCTGTGCACGACCGGCGAGGACCTCGGCCGCGGCTCGGCGGCGCGCGCCCCTTGCACGAGAGACGCGAGGCGACCCACGAGGGCCGCGAGCCCCTCGCCGGTCACGGCGGAGATGGCGACCTCGGCCCCGTACGACGACGGCTCGGGCCGCGCCGACGTCAGCGCGTCGGCACGCGAGCCGACGACGACGCGGGGCCGCGCGAGGAGCTCCGGCCGGTAGCGCCGTAGCTCCTCCAACAGGACCGAGACCTGATCGGACGGCGAGCGGCCACTGTCTTCGGCGAGGTCGGCAAGGATGACAAGGACCCGTGCTCGCTCGACGTGGCGAAGGAAGCGGTGCCCGAGCCCGCGGCCCTCCGCCGCCCCCTCGACGAGACCGGGCACGTCGGCGATCACGAACTGCGACCCATCGCCCGCCGTTCCCCGGCCCGCCGGCTCGACGACGCCGAGGTGTGGAACAAGAGTGGTGAAGGGATAGCCGGCGATCTTGGGGCGGGCGGCAGAGACCCGGGAGACGAGCGTGGACTTGCCGGCGTTCGGGAACCCGACGAGGGCAACGTCGGCCATCAGCTCGAGCTCGAGGTTGAGCCAACGCTCCTCCCCGAGCTCGCCCTGCTCGGCGAAGGACGGAGCCCGCAGCCTGTTGGTAAGGAAGCGGGCGTTGCCCCGCCCCCCGCGACCGCCCTCGGCGGCCATGAAGCGGTCGCCTTCCACCACGAGATCGGCGAGAACATCTCCGTCAAGGGACCGCACGAGCGTGCCCTCGGGCACGGCGGCCACGAGATCGGCGCCCCTTCGGCCGTGCCGGCGCTTCCCGCCGCCGTGGGTCCCGTCGCCGCCGCGGCGATGGGGGTGGTCCTCGAACCCGAGGAGCGAGGCCACCTGGCGGGATGCCTCGAGGACGACGCTCCCGCCGCTCCCGCCGTCGCCACCGTCCGGCCCACCTTTTTGGACGTGAGCCTCCCGCCGGAAAGAGACGGCGCCGGCGCCACCGTTGCCGCCCTTGGCGTGCACCTGAGCCTCGTCGACGAAGCCCGGCATCAGTTGAGGGAGGCGTCGACCGGATGGCGGCTCAGCACCGAGAGCCAGCCGCCCTGCCGCCGCAGCACACGCTCCCAGAGCGAGCCGGGCTCGTCAGAGAGGACGTCCTGATGGCGACCCTCGAGGAGGAACCATGCGCCCGCCTCGATCTCGTCCTCGAGCTGGCCAGGGCCCCAGCCGGAGTAGCCGACGAAGACGCGCAGCCCCTCCAGCTCCACTCCGATGTCCGTGGGATCGCGGTGAAGATCGACCGTGCCGAGCTCGCCGACGAGGGGAGAGTAGCCGTCGATCTCGCCGGTCTCAGAGACACCGCCGCCATCCGCGTCGGCGGCGCCACCACTGGCACCATGCGGCCCGGGACCGGTAGAGCCTCTGCGCTGGCGCCCGACGCAGATGGCGGCGTTCGGCTGCACCGGGCCGCCAGTGAAGAGCACCTGCGGCGATGCGATGAGCAGGCTCCAGCTCGGGACGATCTCGGCGACCGGGGTCTCGCTCGGCCTGTTGAGCACGACGCCGAGGGCGCCGTCGGCGTCGGCCGCAAGGAGGAAGACGACGGAGCGGAAGAAATTTGGATCCTCGAGGCTCGGCGCCGCCACGAGCAGCCTGCCCCGCGACGGGGATGCGGGCATCTCCCGCGAAGCTCCGAAGCTCAGTCCCCGGTGTCCGGAACGACGTCCACGAGCCGGCGGCCGTGGCGGGTGCCGAAGGAGACCCGCCCGTCCGCCGTGGCGAAGAGCGTGTCGTCGCGGCCCCGGCCGACGTTGCGGCCCGGATGGAAGCGAGTGCCCCGCTGGCGCACGATGATCGATCCGGCGCGCAGCGCCGTGCCGTCGTAGATCTTCACGCCGAGGCGCTGGGCGGTCGAGTCCCGGCCGTTGCGCGTGGAACCGCCGCCCTTGGTCTTGGACACCTCTAAGCCCCCTTGACGGCGCCTGCGGGCGCCTCGATCGCCGTTATCTCGAGCGCTGTGTAGCGCTGGCGGTGGCCGTATCGCCGCCGGCGGCGGGTCTTGGCCTTGTAGGTGAAGCCGGTGATCTTCGGACCCTTCACCTCGCCGAGCACCCTTGCCGTCACCTTCGAGGAGGCGAGAGCCTCGGAACCGGTGACGACCCTTTCGCCGTCGACCAGGAGGAGCGCCCTCAGGTCGACCTCGTCGCCCTCGGTCGCATGGATGAGCTCTACGTTGACCTCTTCACCGACCTCGACGCGCTGCTGCTTGCCGCCGGACTCGATCACCGCGTACATAGGCTCGTCATGCTAGCAACTCGCCACGTCGCCCCCCGGCGGTGCCCGGCCATCTCTCCGCCCGGCAGCCCCGACTAGTGTATGAGCGTACTAGTATGTTGAGACTGCAACTGCTAAGCTGCCCGGATGGCTCTCATCCGCTTCCGCCTCGACCCCCGCTCGGGGCTGCCACCCTACCGCCAGCTGGTCGACCAGGTCCGCCAGGCCGTGAGCCTCGGCCTGCTCTGCCCGGGCGACCAGCTGCCCTCGGTGCGAGAGGTGGTCGCCCAGATCGCCATCAACCCGAACACGGTGCATCGTGCCTACCGGGATCTGGAGAAGGAAGGGCTCGTGACCGGCCGACCGGGCATCGGCACCTTCGTGGTCGCCCTCACCGCCGCCCAAGTGAGCACCGAGAGCCTTAGGCAGCTCTCGGTAGAGCTGCATCGCTGGATCGAAAAGGCGCGCCAGGCCGGTCTCGACGACGCCGGGATCGCTGCGCTCATCGCCACCACGACGGCCGCCGGGCCGGACGTCTTCGCGCCGACGCCATGACCGAGGAGATGGCGCTCGAGGCCGAGGGCGTTGCCAAGGCCTACGGCCACGTCTGGGCCTTGCGCGACTGCACCTTTGCGATCCCCTCCGGGCGCATCGCCGCCCTGGTCGGGCCGAACGGATCTGGGAAGTCGACACTTTTGAGGATGGCCGCCGGCCTCACGCGGCCTACTGAAGGCGCGGTCCGGGTGCTCGGGCGCTCTCTCTTCAAGGCTCTGACTGAGACGCTCAGTCAGATCGGCTACCTCGACCAGGAGAGGCCGCTCTACCGTTCCTTCGCCGTGGGCGAGATGCTCCGCTTCGGCGAGCGCCTGAACCCCCGCTGGGACGCTGCAACCGCCCGTCGCCACCTGGACGATCTGGGCATCGGCATCAAAAAGAAGGTTGGAGCGCTCTCGGTCGGCCAGCAGGCACAGGTGGCGCTGACTCTCTGTTTGGCCAAACGGCCCCGGTTCATGCTGCTCGACGAGCCCGTTGCGGCACTCGATCCTCTGGCCCGCGAGGGGATCATGCAGATACTGCTCAGCACGGTCGCTGAGACCTCGGCGACCGTGCTGCTCTCGTCACACGCCATCTCGGAGCTCGCCAACGTCTGCGACTACCTGATAATCCTGGCCGCCTCGCGGGTGGCGCTGGCCGACGACCTCGACTACGTGCTCGCGAGCCATCGCCTTGTCACAGGTCCGAGCGCGGGTGGTCGGCCGGTGGGACTGAGCGTGGTCCACGCCCAGGTAGATGGCCGCCAGACGAGCATCCTCGGGCGCGTCGAGGCCCCGATCAGCGATCCAGCGTGGCTCGTCGAGGAGCCCAGCCTCGAGGAGATCGTCATCGCCTACCTGAAGGCGGCCGAGGCCGGATGCTCACCCGAGGTCGGGGCCGGCGACGACACGGGCGGGAGGCGGCCGACGCCGGGAGGCAGTCCTTTCATGCCGGGGCGCAGCTCTGCTCTGCCGGGCGCCGGCGGGCGAGGATCGGGGCCTCGATGATCTGGGCGACGTGGCGCATGGAGCGCTCGGTCTACGTCGCCGCCACCGCCGTGCTAGCAGCCGTTGGCGTCTGGCTTGCGGTCACAGGGCTGCGTCAGGAGGCCGCATTCGCCTCCTTCAACGCTCTTCACTGCGCGCAGCCGGGGTCGAGTGCCCTCTGCATGGCGGCAGCCACCCGCTACTACGGCGCCAGCACCTTCAGCGGCGCCGGGGTCGCCATCGGAGCGCTGGTGCCGGGCCTGCTCGGCCTGGTCATCGGGGTGCCCATCGTGGCGGGAGAGATCGGGTGGCGCACGAACCGGCTCGCATGGACCCAGTCGATCTCGCGGACGCGCTGGCTGCTCGTGAAGCTCGCCTTCGGGGCAGCGACGACCGTCGCCCTCATGGCAGCCCTCGCGCCAGTGCTCCAGTGGTGGAGCGGGGCGGTCCAGCGCGGCGACCGCATCGTGCCGCCCAATTTCGACGTGTCGGGCATCGTGCCGATCGCGTACGCCCTCTTCGCCTTCGTGCTCGGAGCTCTGCTCGGGGCCCTCGTCCGGCGCAGGGGTTGGGCCTTCGCGCTCGGGCTCCCGATCTTCGCCGCCGCCCGATACCTCGAGCGCTCCTACCTTCGCCGACGGCTCCTGCCTTCGGTCACAACGGCGACGGCGCAGGTGGCCCCGTCGAACAATTGGGTGATCTGGGAGGGCTTCGTTCCCTCGAGGTCCAAGGGGCGCTTCGTCTTCCAGATCCAGCCCGCCAGCCACTACTGGGCCCTCCAGGGGATCGAGGCGGCGGTCTTCGTGGCGGCGGCGTGCGCACTTGCCTGGCTGGCCGTCGTGGTGGTCCGCCGCTGGCAGGTTTGAGCCTGGCCGGGCGCAGGCGTGAAGCTGCTGTCGGCTGGCAAAACGGCTAATCGCCGTCGCCGAAGATGATCCCTCTCCCCTTGCACATGGGGCAGGTCTCCGACAGCGTCTCGACGAGGCCCTCGCCGACGCGCTTGCGGGTCATCTCCACAAGGCCGAGATCGGAGATGTCGTATACCTGGACCGGAGTCTTGTCTTGGGCGAGCGCCGCGCGGAAGGTGGCCATGACCGCTTGGCGGTTGGCCTTCACCTCCATGTCTATGAAGTCGATGACGATGATGCCACCGATGTCGCGAAGGCGCAGCTGGCGGGCGATCTCGTCTGCGGCCTCGAGGTTGTTCTCGAAGACGGTCTCCTCGAGGCTCGAAGAGCCCACGTTCTTGCCGGTGTTGACGTCTATCACGGCAAGCGCCTCGGTGCGCTCGATGACGAGCGAGCCGCCCGAGGGCAGCCACACCTTGCGGTCGATGGCCTTGTGCAGCTGCTCGTGCACGTGGTGGCGCTCGAAGAGCGGCAGGCTCTCTGTCGTCGTGTCGTAGAGCTCGACGCGGTCGGCGAGGGTGGGGTCGAAGTCGGCCACGTAGCTGCGCACCACCTCGTAGAGCTCAGGATCGTCGATGAGCACAGCGCGGTGCTCGTCGGTGAGCTCCTCGCGGATGATCCGCACGGCCATGTGCGGCTCTGAGTAAAGGAGCGCCGGCGCCGGCAGGTGCCTGGCCCTCTCGTCTATCTCGCTCCAGCGAGCGGAGAGCTGGGCCACGTCGCGACGTAGGTCTTCGGCCGAGGCGCCGGCAGCCGCCGTGCGCACGATGAGACCGTGCCCCTCGGGGCGGACCTCGTCGAGGATGCGGCGCAGCCGCCGGCGCTCGTCGTCGTCGAGGCGCCGCGAGATGCCGTAGGTCTCGGACTGAGGCACGAGAACGACGAAGCGCCCCGGGAGGGAGACCTCCTGGGTGAGCCTCGCCCCCTTGAGCCCGATGGGGTTCTTCGTGACCTGGCAGACGATGGTCTGGCCGGGCCGCAGCACGTGCTCGATGCGATCGGCGCCAGGCTGGCGCTCGATGTCGTCGCGGTCGTAGGAGACGTCTCCCCAGTACAAGACGGCGTTCTTCGGAGTGCCGATGTCGATGAAGGCCGCTTCCATCCCCGGGAGGACGTTCTTCACCCGTCCCCTGTAGATGTTGCCGATGATCTGGTAGGCGTCGTCCTTTGGACGAGCGACGTAGTGCTCGACGAGGCTGCGCCCCTCGAGAACGGCGATCTGGGTGGCTCCCGGCGTGACGTGCACGCACATGAGGTACCGCCCGAGGTTCCGGCCGCTGCGCCGCTCGCGCTGGCGGTCGCGTCCGCGCCCGCGCCGCGCCTCGCCGTTGCCGGCAGGGTCGTCGGCACCCTCGAGGTCGCGGCGCCGCTCGACCG
>JBOGHY010000230.1:0-15846 GCA_050742375.1 Acidimicrobiales bacterium
AGACCCCCGAGGGCCCGAACATCGGCCTCATAGGCCACCTCGCCACCTATGCCCGGGTGAACGAGCACGGCTTCATCGAGACGCCCTACCGCAAGGTCTCCGGCGGCAGGGTCACGAACGAGATCACCTACCTCGCCGCCGACGAGGAGGAGGAGTACGTGATCGCCCAGGCATCGGCCGCTTTGGACGCCGAAGGGGCTTTCGTGGAGGACCGCGTCCTCGTGCGACGTGGTCCGCAAGGAGCCGGCGTGCGCGTCGGCGCCACCTCGACCTCGTATGGGACGACGAGCGAGGTCGACTTCGTGCCGCCGGCGGACGTCGACCTCATGGACGTGTCGCCGAAGCAGATCCTTTCGGTCTCTACGGCGCTCATCCCCTTCATCGAGCACGACGACGCCAACCGCGCCCTCATGGGGGCGAACATGCAGAAGCAGGCGGTCCCGCTGCTCGTCCCCGAGGCGCCCTACATCGGCACCGGCATCGAGGCCCGGGCGGCGCGCGACGCCGGCGAGCTCGTGATCGCCGAGGACGCCGGCACGGTGACAGAGGTCGCCGGCGACCACATCACGATCGAGTACCGGCCCGACAAGGGCCGCCCGGCGGCTTCGGCCCGCAAGGTCGTCTACCCGATGTGGAAGTTCCAGCGCTCGAACCAGAACACCTGCATCAACCAAAAGGCGCTCGTCTCCGAGGGCCAGGAGGTGCGAAAGGGCGACCTGCTCGCCGACGGGCCTTCCACCCACAACGGCGAGCTGGCGCTCGGCAAGAACCTGCTCGTGGCGTTCATGCCGTGGGAGGGCTTCAACTACGAGGACGCCATCATCGTCTCCGAGCGCCTCGTGCGCGACGACGTGCTCACCTCGATACACATCGAGGAGCACGAGGTCGACGCCCGCGATACCAAGCTCGGCGCAGAGGAGATCACCCGGGACATCCCGAACCTGTCCGACGACATCCTCGCCGACCTCGACGAGCGGGGCATCATCCGCATCGGGGCCGAGGTCGGCCCGGGGGACGTCCTTGTCGGCAAGGTGACGCCGAAGGGTGAGACCGAGCTAACGCCCGAGGAGCGCCTGCTACGGGCCATCTTCGGCGAGAAGGCACGCGACGTGCGCGACACGAGCCTCAAGGTGCCCCACGGCGAGTACGGCAAGGTCATCGAGGTCCGCGTCTTCTCCCGCGACGAGTCACACGAGCTGCCGCCGGGCGTCAACCAGCTGGTGCGGGTCTACGTGGCCCAAAAGCGCAAGATCTCCGAGGGCGACAAGCTCGCCGGGCGCCACGGCAACAAGGGTGTCATCTCGAAGATCCTGGCCGTCGAGGACATGCCCCACCTGGCCGACGGCACCCCGGTCGACATCATCTTGAATCCGCTCGGCGTGCCGAGCCGGATGAACGTCGGTCAGGTCCTCGAGGGCCACCTCGGCTACGCCGCCCGCTGGGGCTGGGAGGGGTTGGCCGAGCGCAACGCCTCGACGGCGCGCGGCACCGAGACCAAGACGCGGCCGAGAACCGATCCGGCGGTGTGGATCTCGACGCCGGTCTTCGACGGTGCGCACTGGGACGAGTCCGAGGAGGCCGGGCAAAAGCCGACGATCCGCGGCCTCTTCGAGCGTCTCGACCCCGACGCCGTCGACAGCGCCAGCCGCCTCATCGGGCCCGACGGCAAGGCCGTCCTCTACAACGGCCGCACCGGGGACCCCTACGACAACCCGGTAATGGTCGGCTACGTCTACATGCTGAAGCTCGCCCACCTCGTCGATGACAAGATCCACGCCCGCTCGACCGGTCCCTACTCGATGATCACCCAGCAGCCGCTCGGTGGCAAGGCCCAGTTCGGCGGCCAGCGCTTCGGCGAGATGGAGGTCTGGGCCCTGGAGGCCTACGGGGCCGCCTACGCCCTCCAGGAGCTGCTCACGATCAAGTCTGACGACGTGCTCGGGCGCGTAAAGGTCTACGAGGCGATCGTGAAGGGTGAGAACATCCCAGAGCCCGGGATCCCCGAGAGCTTCAAGGTGCTCATCTATGAGATGGAGTCGCTCTGCCTCGACGTCGAGGTGCTCTCGACGACGGGCGAGGAGATCGAGATGCGCGAGCTCGACGAGGACGTGTACCGCACGGCCGAGGAGCTCGGCATCGACATCAGCCGGCCGGAACGGGGCTCGGACGAGGAGGACGCCCGCAGGGCGGCGGAGAGGAGCTTCTAGTGCTCGACGTCAACGACTTCGCCCAGCTCCGTATCGGGCTCGCCACGGCGGACGACATCCGCACGTGGTCGCACGGCGAGGTGCGAAAGCCCGAGACGATCAACTACCGGACGCTTCGGCCCGAAAAGGACGGGCTCTTTTGCGAGAAGATCTTCGGGCCGCAAAAGGACTGGGAGTGTTATTGCGGCAAGTACAAGCGGGTTCGCTTCAGGGGCATCATCTGCGAGCGCTGCGGGGTCGAGGTCACGCGCTCGAAGGTGCGCCGTGAGCGCATGGGCCACATCGAGCTCGCCGCACCGGTGGTGCACATCTGGTACCTGCGCGGTACCCGCTCGTGGCTCGCCTACCTGCTCATGGGCACAGAGGTTCGTGAGGAGCTGAAGGCCAAGCAGCTCGAGAAGGTGATCTACTTCGCCGCCTACCTCGTCACCAAGGTCGACGAGGAGCGCCGCCACACCGACCTGCCGAGCCTCGAGGCGGAGCTGCAGAGCGAGATCGCCGAGATCGAGCGCACCCGCGACCTCGAGGCCGAACGCCGGCTCGCCGAGCTCGAGAAGGAGCTCAAGGCCCTCGAGGCCGAGGGGGCCAAGGAGTCCGAGATCCGCGCCCGCCAGAAGGCGGTCGAGCGCGAGGTCACCTCGGTGCGTGAGCGCGCCGCCCAGGACGTCGACTTGGCGAGGAGGGCCTTCGACGAGCTGCACGGGCTTCACGCCCGGAAGATCATCGAGGACGAGCTCGTCTGGCGAGAGCTTCGCGGCCGCTACGGCAGCTACTTCGAGGGCGGCATGGGCGCCGAGGCGATTGCCAGCCTGATCGAGCATCTCGACTTGGACGAGGAGGAGCTGAAGCTCCGGGACGCCATCGACCCGACCGACGGGCGCCGGCCATTGTCGGCCCAGCGCAAGCAGAAGGCCATCAAGCGCCTCAAGATCGTGTCGGCGTTCAACCGCCGTGACGAGTCGGGGCGGCGGGCCAACGACCCGCGGGCGATGATCCTAGAGGCGGTCCCCGTGATCCCTCCCGACCTCCGCCCGATGGTCCAACTGGACGGCGGTCGCTTCGCCACCTCGGACCTGAACGACCTGTACCGCCGTGTCATCAACCGCAACAACCGCCTGAAGCGCCTGCTGGACCTCGGCGCCCCCGAGATCATCATCAACAACGAGAAGCGCATGCTGCAGGAGGCGGTCGACGCCCTCTTCGACAACGGCCGCCGTGGCCGCCCCGTGACGGGCCCCGGCAACCGGCCCTTGAAGAGCCTCTCGGACATGTTGAAGGGCAAGCAGGGCCGCTTCCGCCAGAACCTTCTCGGCAAGCGAGTCGACTACTCGGGTCGCTCGGTCATCGTCGTCGGTCCCACCTTGAAGCTGCACCAGTGTGGCCTTCCGAAGCTGATGGCCCTCGAGCTGTTCAAGCCCTTTGTGATGAAGCGCCTTGTTGACACCGAGATCGCCCAGAACATCAAGTCCGCCAAGCGGATGGTGGAGCGCCGGCGCATCCAGGTCTGGGACGTGCTCGATGACGTGATCAAAGAGCACCCTGTGCTGCTCAACCGGGCGCCGACGCTGCACCGCCTCGGCATCCAGGCCTTCGAGCCGATCCTCGTCGAGGGCAAGGCGATCCAGATCCACCCGCTCGTGTGCGCCGCCTTCAACGCCGACTTCGACGGCGACCAGATGGCCGTGCACCTGCCGCTGTCGGCCGAGGCGCAGGCCGAGGCCCGCGTCCTCATGCTCTCGGCGAACAACATCCTCTCGCCCGCCACCGGCCGCCCCGTCACGGTCCCCTCCCAGGACATGGTCTTCGGGGCCTACTACCTCACGCTCATGGAGGACGGCCGCAAGGGCGAGGGAAGGGTCTTCCGCAACCTCTACGAGGTGGAGCAGGCATATGAGGCGGGCGAGGTCGACCTGCACGCCAAGGTGAAGCTCCGCCCCGGGCCGGACGGCTACTGCTTCCCCCTTCGCGGCGTCCGCCACGGCGTCGCCGCTTCGGACAGTATCGAAGGCGACGGTGCCGCTCCCAGTGCCGCCGGCACCACTGCCGCCGGCGCCACCAAGGGCGCCCGCGCGGCCGCCAAGACGACCCGCGGGACCGCCGCCAGGGGCGCCGACAAGGAGCCCGAGCCCGATCCCGCCGAGATCGAGACGACGCCCGGAAGGCTCATCTTCAACAGCGCCCTTCCCGAGGCCTTCGGCTTCGTGAACGCCGTCGTGGCAAAGCGGGCCACCTCGATCGCCACCATCGTCGAGCAGATCGCCGCCAACTACCCAAAGGCCGAGGTAGCCGACAGCCTGGACCGGATCAAGGAGCTCGGCTTTCGCTTCGCCACCCGATCGGGCCTCACCATCTCGATCGACGACGTGAAGACGCCGCCGCAAAAGCGAGAGATCCTCGACCGCTACGAGAAGGAGGCCGAGAAGGCCGAGACGCAGTTCAAGCGCGGGATCATCACCGACGACGAGCGTCGCCAGAAGGAGATCGAGATCTGGACCTCGGCCAACTCCGAGGTGGGGCGTGCCATGGAGGCCACCCTCGCCACGATCGCCTTCAACCCGCTCGACATGATGGTCGACTCGGGCGCCCGCGGGAACCCCCAGCAGGTCCGCCAGATCGCCGGCATGAAGGGTCTCGTGTCCAACCCCCGCGGCGAGATGATCCCAAGGCCGATCAAGTCCTCCTTCAGGGAGGGCCTGTCGGTGCTCGAGTACTTCATCTCCACCCACGGCGCCCGCAAGGGCCTCGCCGACACGGCCCTTCGCACGGCCGACTCCGGCTACCTCACGCGCCGGCTCGTCGACGTCGCCCAGGAGCTCATCATCCGCATCGAGGACTGCGAGACCACGCGGGGCATCTGGATCGAGGATGTCGTGCCTGACGAGGCGGGCAGGCGCTCCTACCTCGAGACGAAGGCCTTCGGCCGCGTGCTTGCCGAGCCTGTGGCGCTCTCGGGCGGGCGCGAGCTTGCCAACGGCACCATGCTCGGTGATGCCGACGTGGCCGAGCTGGCGGCGGATCCCTCGGTCGAGCGGATCCGCGTCCGCTCCGTCCTCACCTGCGAAAGCCCCTTCGGCGTCTGCGCACGCTGCTACGGGCAGTCGCTCGCCACCGGGCGCGAGATCGAGCTCGGCGAGGCCGTGGGGGTTATCGCCGCCCAATCGATCGGCGAGCCGGGGACGCAGCTCACAATGAGGACCTTCCACTCGGGCGGCGTCGTCGGCGAGGACATCACCCATGGTCTGCCCCGCGTGGTCGAGCTCTTCGAGGCGCGGACCCCGAAAGGCGCCGCCGTGCTGGCACGCGAGCCGGGAGTGGTGCGCGTGGAGGAGGACGAGACCGGACGGCGGGTGACCGTCGCGTCCGACGACGGCGCCACCCAGACCGTGTCGCTGTCGCCGCGGGCCCATCTCGAGGTCGCCGACGGCCAGGAAGTCCACCCCGGCGACGCCCTCGTCGAGGGGCCGAAGGACCCGAAGGAGCTGCTCGAGATCAAGGGCATCCGCGAGACCCAGCAGTATCTCGTCGAGGAGGTGCAAAAGGTCTACCGGGACCAGGGCGTCTCGATCCACGACAAGCACATCGAGCTGATCGTGCGACAGATGCTGCGCAGGGTGCTCGTCGCCGAGCCGGGCGATGCCGCCCTGCTGCCGGGCGAGCGCGTCGACTCCCAGCGCTACGCGGCGGTGAACCGTGACCTCGTGCAGGCGGGCAAGCGGCCGGCCGAAGGCCGCCCCGAGCTGATGGGGATCACGAAGGCGTCCCTCGCGACGGACTCGTGGCTGTCGGCGGCCTCCTTCCAAGAGACGACCCGTGTGCTCACCGAGGCCGCCATCGACGGTCGCTCCGACCAGCTGTTCGGCCTCAAGGAGAACATCATCATCGGCAAGCTGATCCCGGCCGGGACGGGCATGATGCGCTACCGGAACGTCGAGGTCGAGACCCCCGAGGCGGAGCGCATGTCCTTTTGGTCATCGGACCTCGAAGGGGCCGACGGAGGCAGCCCCGGCGACCTCGCTGCCTGGCTCCGCGACGTCGGGCGCTCCTCGCTCGGCGACGGCGACTACGGCGACTACGACCCCGAGGGGCCCTTTGCGAGCTTCGGCCCAGGTGACATGCTCGGCGATCCTTACGACACCACCGGGCTCGAGAGCTACGGCGGCGAGCTCGGCACCGGCGACTCGGGGCCGGGCGGCGGCGAGGAGACCGGCGAGGAGACCGGCGAGGTCGGCGAGGTCGGCGAGCAGGGGAGCGCCTGAGCTGCTCAGCGTCTGAGCTCGGCCCCACCACGGCGACGGAGCCGGGGACCGAACTGCGCCGCGGGTGAGCCGCGCAGGATTCGCCCGTCCGGCCCGGGATCTGCAGGCAGGTTCCATCGCTCCTTGCCGCCCGTAGACTTTGGGATTCTTGACAATAGTTGCCAGATATGGCAATTGTTGTAGCAATGGCTGACGAGGATCTTGGACTCGCGCCGCTGCTGCGGGCGTTGGCCGATCCGGCGCGACTTCGCGTGGTCGAGCTGCTCAGTGGGGACGCACGCCGAGCCGGGGAGCTCGCCGACGAGCTCGGCCTGCCTGCGGCGGCCATGAGCAGGCACCTGCGGGTGCTGCTCGAGGCGGGCGTCGTCGTGGACGAGCGGCGCCCCGAGGACGCTCGGGTGAGGGTGTTCCATCTGCGGCCGGAGTCTGTCGTCGCGGTGCGCGCATGGCTGGACCAGGTCCAGGCCCACTGGGACGAGCAGCTGGCGTCATTCAAGAGCCACGTGGACAAGCAAGCAAGGCGGTGATGCAGAGGGTGGCTGAGAGCGAGCCCGGCGTGGATCGGACGGTGTCCTCGACGGTGGAGGTGGCGGTGGACCCCGCCACGGCCTTTGCCGTGTTCACCGAGGAGCTCGACCTTTGGTGGGTGAGGGGCCCCATCAATCACTGGGCCGGCGGTCGGGCACTCGCCATGCGCTGCGAGCCCGGCGTCGGCGGCCGGCTACTCGAGGTATACGACAACACGACCGGAGATGCCCTCGAGCTCGGTCGCGTGACAATTTGGGAGCCGGGAAGGTGCCTTGCTTGGCGGAGCTCGCTCGACGACGTCGAGATCGAGGTCGGCTTCGAGGCTTCCGGTGCCGGAACGGCGGTGCAGGTGGTGGCGCGCCTTCCCACCGGCGGCTTGGACAGGGGAGGCACGGCATGGGTTCGGGTCGTGCCGAGATGGTTCGGGGACTGGTGCGCGGCGCGCGAGGGTGAGCCTCGCGAGGTTCGAGACCTCGCCCGTCTCGCCCTTGGCATCTCCTACGCCAGACCGGCTGCCGCAGCCCGATGGCTCTCGGAGATCTTCGGCTTCAAGTCGCAAAGCGCGCTCCCCGAGGGCGCCGACCCGCTGCCCGAAGGCTGGCACGGCCATCCCTGGATCGAGCTCCGTCTCGGTGACAGCTCGCTCATGATCTTCAAGCTGGACGAGGAGGAGACCGAGCGTGTCGCCGCGCACTCCCATATGCCCTGGGTCTACGTCGACGACGTCGAGGAGCACTTCCGCACCGCCTCCGCCGGCGGGGCCAGGATCGTCACCTCTCTTTCCAGCCCGTGGGGGCTGCCCTATTACGTGGCGGAAGATCTCGAAGGCAAACGCTGGACCTTCGCCCAGGCGCGCCCCACGATGTGGCCAAGGGTGCGCCGGTGACCCCGGCGGCGGCGCCTGCCCCGGGGCTGCTCGAACGGGCCCGGCAAGTGGCCGACGCCGTGCTGTTCCCGGCTGCACCGGAGGTGGACCGCGCTCAGCTGGTCCCTGCCAGCCATCTCGATCTGCTGGCGGCGGAGGGCTTTTACGGCTTGGCAGCCCCGGCCGAGGTCGGCGGTGCGGGGGTCGACTACCCGGTCGCGTGCGAGGTGATCCGGACGCTCGCCTCGGGTTGTCTCACCACGGCGTTCGTGTGGATCCAGCACCAGGGCGTTCTGCGGCGGGTGCTCGGCGCTCCGCCTCGCTTGCGAGACAGGCTCCTCGCGCCCCTGTGCCGCGGCGAGCGCCGTGCCGGGGTCGCCCTCGCAGGTTGCCTGCCCGGCCCGCCGGTCCTCGTGGCCCGCAGGGTGAAAGGGGGCTACGTGCTCGATGGCAGCTCTCCCTGGGTGAGCGGCTGGGGGATGATCGACACGCTGCTGGTCGCCGCCCGTTCCAACGAAGATGCAGTTCTGTGGGCGCTCGTGGCGGCGCACGAGGCCGAGACGGTGTCCGTCGAACCTCGCCAGATGGTGGCGGCCTCGGCGAGCGGGACGGTCGCCGTCGGTTTCGAGGGGCACTTCGTGGCCGACGACGCCGTCCTCGGCTCCGAGCTCCTCGCCACTGTCGCCCTGCACGATGCCATGGGCCTCGGCACGAACGGCCACCTGGCACTGGGGGTCACCGCCCGCTGCCGGGCGCTGCTCGGACCGAGCGGATTGGACCCCGAGGCGGCGTCATGCCAGGCGGCGTTGCTGGAAGGCGACGTCGACAGCCTTCCTGCCGCCAGGGCTGCCGCGTCCGAGCTGGCCGTGCGCGCCGCCACGATGCTGCTGGTGCACACCGGCAGTGGCGCCATCCTCTCCGACGGGCACGCCCAGCGCCTTGCTCGCGAGGCGATGTTCTGTTGCGTGTTCGGCTCCCGGCCGTCGATCAAGGCCGAGCTCCTGTCGAGGTTGCGCGTCGCCTGAACCACACAGGGCGGCCGGTCCGAGCACCGGGCCGAGAAGCACCCGAGTCCAGCCGGGCCGAGCGGCGCCAGGTCGCCTAGCCTGCCAAGGCATGGAGCCTCGGATCTCGCTCATCACCCTCGGCGTCGACGACCTCGAGCGCTCCTATCGCTTCTACAGGGACGGCCTCGGGCTCCCGACGACGCGGCGGCCCGAGGACGGCATCGTCTTCTTCCAGACCTCGGGCTCCACGCTTTCGCTGTACCCCTATCCGGCGCTGGCCGCCGACGTCGGAGCGGGCTACGACGTCGCCCGGGCGAAGTTTGCCGGCATCACCCTTGCCCACAACGTCTCTGAGCGCCACCAAGTCGACGACCTGCTGGCACTCGCAGCCTCGGCCGGCGCGGTGGTCGTGAAAGAGGCCGGGGAGACCGACTGGGGCGGCTACGCCGGCTACTTCGCCGATCCCGACGGTTACCTGTGGGAGGTGGCCTTCGGGGCGTTCGAGCTCAACGAGGACGGATCGCTCCAGGTGACCTGAGCCTGGACGGGTGGGCATCCTGTGGCAGTTGCTATAGTGCTCAAGCCGCTGGCGAGCCGTTCTGGCGCGCCTGGAGGCCAAGGAATCTCCTTTTCAAAGAGGTTTGCGCGTGCCCACCATCGCACAGCTCGTCCGCACCGGACGCGAGTCCAAGCGGACGAAGACGAAGACCCCCGCCCTAAAGGGGGCGCCCCAGCGCAGGGGCGTGTGCACACGCGTCTACACGACGACGCCGAAGAAGCCGAACTCGGCACTGCGCAAGGTCGCACGAGTGCGGCTCACGAGCGGCATCGAGGTCACCGCCTACATTCCCGGTGTGGGCCACAACCTCCAGGAGCACTCGATCGTGCTCGTGCGCGGTGGCCGGGTGAAGGACCTCCCCGGTGTCCGCTACAAGATCGTGCGGGGCACCCTCGATACCTCGGGCGTGCGCGACCGGGCCCAGGCGCGCAGCCGCTACGGCGCCAAGAAGGACTCCTAGTGCCTCGTAACGGCCCGCCCCCGCGGCGCGAGCTTGTCGCCGATCCGATCTATCGGTCGGTCCTCGTCGCCCAGCTGGTGAACAAGATCCTCTCCCGAGGAAAGAGAAACCTCGCCGAGCGGACCGTCTACCAGGCGCTCGACACCGTGCGAGACAAGACCGGTGCCGATCCGCTCCAGACCTTGAAGCGGGCGCTCGACAACACCCGCCCAGAGCTCGAAGTGAGGAGCCGCCGGGTGGGAGGCGCCACCTACCAGGTCCCAGTCGAGGTCCGGCCGCGGCGGGCGACGACGCTGTCGATACGCTGGCTCGTCCACTACGCCAAGCAGCGCCGAGAGCGCACGATGGCCCTGAAGCTCGCCAACGAGATCATGGACGCCTCGAACGGCCTCGGGGCGGCGGTAAAGCGGCGCGAGGACCTGCAGAAGATGGCCGAGTCGAACCGAGCCTTCGCCCACTACCGCTGGTAGGCGGGCCGGTCCCCGGCGCAGGCTGCAGACCCAACGCACGACAGCGCCGCCCGGCACCCGCGAGAGCAAGGGGCAAGATCACCTCGGAGAGCCGCGGCGGCGGAGGCTCCCCAGGGGCTGGCCGCCGGCGCTATGCCCGCCTCGCAGCTGCAGGCACAAAGGAACCCAGACCGACAACGAAGAAGAGACCCTTAGATGGCGACAACAGCGATTCGAGAGTTCCCCCTTGCGAGGACCCGCAACATCGGGATCATGGCACACATCGACGCCGGAAAGACGACGACGACCGAGCGCATCCTCTACTACACCGGGCGCAACTACAAGATCGGGGAGGTCCATGAGGGCGCCGCCACCATGGACTGGATGATCCAGGAGCAGGAGCGGGGCATCACCATCACCTCGGCTGCCACCACGTGCCGCTGGCACGATACCTGGATCAACATCATCGACACGCCCGGGCATGTCGACTTCACCGTCGAGGTGGAGCGGTCGCTTCGCGTCCTCGACGGCGCCGTGGCGATCTTCGACGCCGTCGCCGGCGTCGAGCCGCAGACCGAGACCGTCTGGCGCCAGGCCAACAAATACGCCGTACCGAGGATCTGCTTCGTCAACAAGATGGACCGGGTCGGGGCGGACTTCCTCCGCACGGTGAGGATGATCTCCGACCGCCTGGAAGCGCTCCCGGCCGTGACCCAGCTCCCCATCGGGGCCGAGGCCGGTTTCGCGGGAGTGATCGACCTCCTATCGTCCAAGGCGCTCGTGTGGGAGGAGGGCATGGGCGAGAAGTGGTCGGAGGAGGAGATCCCCTCCCACCTCGCCGAGGCGGCCGAGCAGGGCCGCCACGACCTCGTCGACGTGCTGTCGAATTTCGACGACGTCATCATGGAGAAGTACGTCGGCGACGAGGAGATAACGGCTGACGACCTGAAAAGGGCCCTGCGACGGGCCACGATCGCGGGTCAGTGCGTCCCGGTGACGTGCGGCTCCGCCTTCAAGAACAAAGCTGTCCAGCCGATGCTCGACGCCGTCGTCGACTACCTGCCGAGTCCGGTCGACATCCCCCAGACGACGGGGGCGAGCACCCGCGGCGAGCCGGTGGTGCGCGAGGCGCGTGACGACGAGGCGTTTTCCGCCCTCGCCTTCAAGATCATGAGCGACCCCTTCGTCGGCAAGCTCACCTACCTGCGGGTGTACTCGGGGACCCTCATGAAGGGCACGACGATCCTTAACACGACAAAGGACCGCAAAGAGCGCGTGGGCCGCATCCTGCAGATGCACGCCAACCACCGCGAGGACAAAGATGCCATCTTCACCGGCGACATCGTCGCGGTGGTGGGCCTCAAGTCGACGAGCACGGGCGACACCCTCTGCGACTCCTCCCACCCGATCGTGCTCGAGCGCCTCGAGTTCCCCGAGCCCGTCATCCATGTCGCCGTGGAGCCGAAGACCAAGGCAGACCAGGACAAGCTGGGCCGAGCGCTTTACGCGCTGAGCGAAGAGGACCCGACCTTCAGGGTCCGAGGCGACGAGGAGACCGGCCAGACCGTCATCTCGGGGATGGGCGAGCTCCACCTCGAGGTTCTCGTCGACAGGATGCTTCGCGAGTTCAACGTCGACGCGCACGTGGGGAAGCCACAGGTCGCCTACCGCGAGACCATCCGCGACGCAGTGAACAAGATCGAGGAGCGCTACGTACGCCAGACCGGCGGCCGTGGCCAGTACGGTCACGTGGTGCTCGATCTCGAGCCGACGGGGCCGGGGGGAGGCTACGAGTTCGTCGACAAGATCACCGGCGGCGCCATCCCAAAGGAGTACATCCCCTCGGTCGACGCCGGCATCCAGGAGGCCATGAACTCCGGCGTGCTGGCGGGCTTCCCCGCCGTCGACATGCGCGTCACGGTCACCGACGGCTCCTACCACGAGGTCGACTCTTCCGAGATGGCCTTCAAGATCGCCGGCTCGATGGCTTTCAAGAAGGCCTGCAGGGCTGCGCGCCCGGTCCTTTTGGAGCCGATCATGGCCGTCGAGGTCGTCACCCCCGAGGAGAACCTTGGCGACGTCATCGGCGACCTGTCCTCACGGCGCGGCCGGGTCGAGGGCATGGAGCAGCGGGGCGCCAGCCAGGTCGTGAGGGCGCAGGTGCCGCTCTCCGATATGTTCGGCTACGCTACCGACCTGCGTTCGCGCACTCAGGGTCGGGCTACGTACACGATGCAGTTCGACTCGTACCAAGAGGTTCCCGAGTCCGTCTCGCGGGAGATCATCGCCCGCGTGACCGGCGAGTGAGCCGACGGGGAATGAACACGGCCCGGGCGTGACCTGCCGGAGTGCAGGACACGTGCAACGGGCAGATTCGACGACACGCACATAGAAGACGCGGCGCCGTCCTGGTGCCGCCAGAAGGAAAACGGAGCGGTCTGCACCAATGGCCAAGCAGAAGTTCGAGCGGACGAAGCCGCACATAAACGTCGGCACCATGGGTCACATCGACCACGGCAAGACAACGCTCACAGCCGGGATCACAAAGGTGCTCCACGACAAGAACCCCTCGGTCGCCTTCACCGCCTTCGACCAGATCGACAAGGCGCCCGAAGAGAAGGCGCGAGGTATCACGATCGCCATCGCCCACGTGGAGTACGAGACGGACAAGCGCCACTACGCGCACGTCGACATGCCCGGCCACGCCGACTACATAAAGAACATGATCACCGGTGCCGCCCAGGTGGACGGCGCCATCCTGGTCGTGTCGGCGGCCGACGGCCCGATGCCCCAGACGCGCGAGCACGTGCTCCTCGCCCGCCAGGTGGGCGTCCCCTCGATCGTCGTCGCCCTCAACAAGGCGGACATGGTCGACGACGAGGAGTTGCTCGACCTCGTCGAGCTGGAGGTGCGCGAGCTCCTCACCGAGTACGACTTCCCGGGCGACGACACCCCGGTCATCCGCGTGAGCGCCCTCAAGGCGCTCGAGGGCGACGAAGAGTCGTCCAAGGGGATCGTCGCACTCATGGACGCTGTCGACAACTTCATCCCCGAGCCCGTGAGGGACATCGACAAGCCCTTCCTCATGTCGGTCGAGGACGTCATGACGATCACCGGGCGGGGTACCGTCGTGACGGGCCGGGTGGAGCAGGGCGTCTTGAAGGTCGGCGACGATGTCGAGATCGTCGGGCTCCGGCCCACCCAAAAGACGGTCTGCACCGGCGTCGAGATGTTCCGCAAGCTGCTCGACCAGGCCCAGGCCGGTGACAACATCGGTGCCCTCCTGCGTGGGACGAAGAAGGAGGACGTCGAGCGCGGCCAGGTCCTCTGCAAGCCAGGGACGATCACTCCCCACACGTACTTCGAGGCGAACGTCTACGTGCTCACGAAGGAAGAGGGCGGCCGCCACAAGCCGTTCTTCTCGAACTACAGGCCGCAGTTCTATTTCCGCACGACCGACGTGACGGGAACTATCCAGCTCGCCGAAGGGACCGAGATGGTCATGCCTGGCGACAACACGACCATGACGGTCGAGCTCGGCAAGCCGATAGCCATGGACGAGGGTCTCCGCTTCGCCATCCGGGAAGGTGGGCGCACGGTTGGCGCCGGCCGGGTCACGAAGATCCTGAAGTAGGAAAGGGGCTCCCATTGGCCACGGGCCAGAGGATCCGGATCAGGCTGAAGGCCTACGACCACGAGATCATCGACCAGTCGACGAAGAAGATCGTCGAGACGGTGCTCCGCACCCAGGCCAAGGTCCGAGGGCCGATTCCCCTGCCCACGACGAAGCACCGCTACACGGTCATCCGCTCACCGCACCGCCACAAGGACTCCCGCGAGCATTTCGAGATGCGGATCCACAAGCGCCTCGTCGACATCGTCGAGCACAACCCCAAGACCGTGGACTCCCTGCAGCGCCTCGACCTGCCGGCCGGCGTCGACATCGAGATCAAGATACAGCAGAACTAATTCGGCTTCCCTGCTCTCTGGCTTCGCCAGTGGCTCAAAGGCACCGGGCCGCCACCGGCACCGTCATGGCAGCGGTGACTTATTCCCAAACCACCTTGCAGCTCGACTCGAGCCCCACTCCCGCTTTTCCTGCGTGAGCGCAGCCGTGGGTGGGGTGAACTTGGCGACCGGCGTGTCATAGGAGAGGAAGTTGACCTCGATGCGCCCTACGCGATCGTCACCCAGCTCGACGTAGCACGCCCCAGCGCCGTCATAGGCGGGGGGCGCATCTCCACCGATGAGCTGGGAAATAAGGACTCGAGCGACGGTGGCAGCCTCGCCTTCAGCGATCCCCCCGGCGCGGGGCACGGGGGCGCTGGTGACGTCACCGACCGCGAAGACGCCTGGGAACTTGGTGGCAAAGGTGGTTGGGTCGACCGGGATCCATCCGTCCTCGGCCAGAGCTGAAGCGACGACGACCTCGGGGGCGCAGTGGACCGGGATTCCCAAGAAGAGGTCATAGGGGAGCTCCCGTCCGTCGCCGAGATGGGCCACGTGGCTCTGGGGGTCTAGCCGGGCCACCGTCGCCGATGGCAAATATTCGACTCCGTGGTCCTCGAGGATGGTCACGATCGCCGACGAGGTCTTCTTTGAGATCGGTATGGGCATCGGCAGCGGGCTGACCAGGTGGATGCTCGAGGCTCTGCGCAGCCCACGTTGAGAGAGGTAGTCATGGAGGAGCAACGCTGTCTCGTTGGGAGCACCGGGGCACTTGAAGAACTGTCCGAGCACAGCGACCACAACGGCGCCCCCACCAAAGGTGGCCAATGCGTCCCGCGCTCGCTCGGCGCCAGCGGGGGAGTAGAAGTTGTACCCGCCCTCCAGCAGCCCGGGCGTGGCAGCCGTGTCGTAGTCAGCCCCGAGGGCGACGACAAGGATGTCGGCGTCGTAGGTGGCCGCGTCGGTGACAACCCGGCGACGGACGGGATCGATGGACGTCACCGTCTCTTGGCGGAACTCGACACCGGGCTTGGCGATCTCCCGGTAGGGGTACCACAGCTCGGAAACTGGACGTCGACCAAACATGACGTCGAGCTTCGAGAACCCGAACATGAACGAGTCGCTCTTGTCGATGAGCGTGACGTGCACCTTGTCCGGGACCGAATCGGACAACTGGGTCACGAGCTCGAGACCACCGAAACCAGCTCCGAGGACGACGACATGGCTGGTCACCGCCGGCACGCTAACAGAGCGCTGTCCGAGCTCTTGGTCCCGCGCACGCGGTCGAGTTGGCGCTGGTGACTCAAATACTTCCCGCTCCTCATGCATTGCCAGGCAACACGGCGCTCTACGCGGGCATCTCTCGACGAGTCGACGAATGCGGTTACGCGACCTTTCGAACGAGTCAACGCGGGCCCGGGAGCAGGGCCTGTCCGGTCTGGTAACATCTCTCGTCCGGCTCCGGCTGGACAGAGGACGAGGTCCGGGAGCGCCCCGTGAGCTGATGCCCTCGAAGGGCACGGCGGAGGGGGACCTTTCGGCGATAAATACGCACGCTCCGTCCGGG